>JAIOZF010000014.1 GCA_021740745.1 Crocinitomicaceae bacterium
CCGACATTATTTACATATTTGATTCTCTCTCGCTCCAAATTCACCCACACAAAATCACCAATTGGATCATATACAATTTCTTTGTATAATGTCCCGCTATAGTCAAAAACTCTGCGTGTATATTGATTCGAATCTGCATTAAAATTGATGACATCGTATACTTTTCCGTTGTCCCAAAAAATGGTGTCTTCCTCCAATAATTTTCCATCCTTGAATTCAAAATGAACCATTAATTTACCATTTGGGTAACGTTTTTCATAAACACCAGAATAGTTAAAAATCATTCCGATACTATCGATTAACTTGGCATAACTGACACTCTCGCCGGTTTCATAATTATATTTTGTGCGGACATACGTCTCATTGTAATACTCCTCTTCCTCGTAGTATTCATCGTCACCTTCGTAATAATCACCTTCTTCTCCGCCTTCGTATGATTCAATTTTTTCTTCGTCTAGTTCGATGTCTTCTTCAGTTGGATAAGCAATTGCATATAACTTGTGGAATTGAATGTTCGGTTCATATTTACTATCGAAATCAAACTCACTCATGTAATCGTATTCACCAATCAAATTATAGCGAATCATTGGTCTTTTAACTACTTGCTTCGAATTGTCGGGTGTATATCTGAAAGTGATGACATCATTATTGCGATTTCTTTTGCGCTTTTTACCGATACCAGTGTAACTCACTTCACGCTCAAGCCACTCTCCAACTGCAATATTATCTTTGTATGTTCCTTCAACTACAGGGAATTTAGAGTTTTCGTAGTAGTAATATTTACCGTTTTGAATTCCATTTTCGTAAAAACTAATTTCTCTAACCGTATCAACTAAAGGAAAGCCAAAATCTACGTAATGCTCTGCACTTTTCTTGCTAATTGAGTATTCCGGACGTCTACTTTCAATAGTCCATTCACCAACTTTTTGTCCTTTAATGAATGTCCCAATTTTCAGTGTATCTCCTTTTACATTCAACCAAATGGCTTCCCCTTCTAATAAATTATTCTTCATCGTGAAATAACCAGAGGCACAAGTCGTCATCAACTGAGACTTACCATTTGGTAAAAGAAGTCCGAATGTATCAAAATACTGAACATACTTTCCGTCAGGCAAAGCGCCTAAAAAAGGAACAATGTCTTTTTCATTGGTATACTTCGATTCTAATAATGGGTAAGGATTTTTACGAACAGCTTTTTTGAACTTCCTTGAACTTAAGTGACGACTTTCGCGATCATAACTGCGTGAATATCGGTCACCTTTTAACATGCGCTTGTACTTGCGAAGATCTGCTTTGGTCATGTCCTCTTCATACAAGGTAGAAAGATACTCGTTGAGCGCAATTCTATTCTGTTTACCGCGTGTTTTTTTGAATGCACGATAATAACTTGAGTGAAAATTTGTTTCCGTTCGAAAAGGGTAAACATTTAATTCAGCACCGTTAATGGTGTCATTGTTGATTTTTTGTCCAAATGAAACATTGATAGCAAGAAAGATTCCCGCGAAAGTTAGCTGAAGAAGCTTGAAGTTAAAGTTAATCATACGTATAATATTGAAATTTTTCGAGCCCTACAATGACCTTTGAACTGCCAGCGTTTTCTCTTGTTTTAGTAACTTTTATTGGAAAAAAATTCTCTCCAAATTCAAAATGTGTCTTTGTGGTGGCAAGAAAATTCTTTTTCGAAAACGTTGAATCGATAAAACCGTTACAGATTCCATTTTTCATGTATTGAAATGTTCTTTCCATCAAGAACGGATACTCATCTCGAGTTATTGTTTCAGGCGAAAATGAATTTTTGAAATACGTAAATTGTTGCACATTTTGTTCATTTACTGTATTTAAAACGGAATATTTTTTAAATGGCTTCCTCATCGTTCCATGTACGATTAAATCAGCTTTACTCGGATGAACAATTGAATCTACCGATAATGGTCCCCAATATTTCTTGGTCAACATGCAATGTAGATGGTTAGAATTCCCGATTTCCATATAAGAAATGGACTTATTACTCTGTTTACCTTTTAAATGCCGTTTAAAAAGTGGATCTAAAGTCACATCGGGTGAAGCACTTACAGCATTCAGTATCATCCATTGTTGTGAATTAGCAAATCCAAAATAATCGGGCGCCGAAGTGAAAACAACGTTCACCTTACCAATAAATTCATCATCGAAAAAATACCGAACAATCATTGAATCAATAAATCCCGCAACATTAAAATAATAATCTCGAATTTCATGCGGAGTTTCACTTATTGAATTATCATCGTTCACAGATGATCCGATCATTTCCCTAGAAATTTTTGAAATATGGGCCGAACGAATGACTGAATCATCAAACCAAATTGGAAAAGAAACATAGTTTTCTGCATCGGTGTACAACAAATTCATATTGAAAATAAAGGGCTTAGGACTTACTTCATGAGTAGCCTGTCGCTTACCACCTTTGGAGGTACAGGCTACTAGCAAACAAATTGCTGAAACGAATGTTAATATGAAGTAACGCATGAGGTGGTTAAAGTAATAAATTTAGCGCATTAAGAAACAAAAAAATGATTTTTTAAGCCTAACAAATATCCGTATTTTTGTAGCATGTTGGAAGAAAGACCTATAACAGATTGGCTGCCCTTGACCAAAAAGGAAATGGAAAAAAGGGGTTGGGATGAACTAGATATAATTTTGGTTTCTGGCGATGCCTATGTTGATCACCCCTCCTTTGGGACCGCAGTGATAGGTCGAATAATGGAGGATGAAGGTTTTAAGGTTGGAATCATTGCTCAACCTAATTGGAAGGATGACTTAAGAGACTTTAAAAAGTTTGGTAAACCGAAGTACTTTTTTGGAGTAACAGCGGGGTGCATGGATTCGATGGTGAATCACTATACAGCCAACAAGCGCTTGCGTTCTACGGATGCATACACACCAGGAGGAGAAGCGGGTTTCAGACCAGATTATGCTACTTCTGTTTATTCTAACATCTTAAAAGAAATTTATCCAGATGTTCCTGTAATGATTGGTGGAATTGAAGCTTCTCTTCGACGCGTAACGCATTACGATTACTGGAAAGATGCATTAATGCCTTCTGTTTTAGTTGATTCGAAAGCGGATATTTTGGTCTATGGAATGGGCGATCAGCCTCTCCGTGAAATGCTTCAGTTATTGAAAAAAGGAGTGCCTTTTAGTAATTTACATACCATTAAACAGGTAGCCTTTGTTCAAGATTCCAATGTGGAATTACCAAAAAATAAAAACTGGGAAACGGTTGAATTAGCGAGTCACGAAGAATGTTTACAAGACAAACTCAAGTATGCTGCTAACTTCAAAATTGTTGAAGTTGAATCGAATAAATGGCAAGCAGATCGAATTATACAAAAGGTTGGAGATAGCACCTTGGTGATTAATCCGCCTTATAAAACGATGACGGAAAACGAAATTGACCGCTCGTTTGATTTGCCTTACACGCGTTTACCTCATCCGAAATACAAAAAAAGGGGAGCCATTCCAGCGTATGATATGATTAAATTCTCTGTAAACATGCACAGAGGATGTTTTGGAGGATGTAGTTTTTGTACCATCTCTGCGCATCAAGGAAAATTCATTGCTTCAAGAAGTGAAAAATCGATCTTGAACGAAGTAGAAGAAGTGGTGAATCACCCAGATTTTAAGGGATACATTTCCGATTTGGGCGGTCCATCAGCCAACATGTACAAGATGAAAGGGAAAGACGAAGCCATTTGCGCACGTTGTTCTTCTCCAAGCTGCATTCACCCTGTAATTTGCAACAATTTAGATACTTCGCACAAACAAATGACTGATTTGTACCGCAAAATAGATGCAAATCCGAAAGTGAAAAAAGCGTTTGTTGGTTCAGGAATTCGCTATGATTTATTGGTAGATGATTTCAACAAGAACAACGATGACGGAAATCACGATGAATACATTGAACAGGTAATTACGCGACACGTTTCTGGTCGCTTAAAAGTCGCTCCGGAGCACACCTCAGATGCCACATTGCGTGTAATGCGTAAACCATCATTCAAATACTTCCATAAGTTCAAAGAGAAATACGACAAGATTTCCGAAAAGCATGGCTTGAAACAACAATTGATTCCTTATTTCATTTCATCTCACCCTGGTTGTGAAGAAGAAGACATGGCCAATTTGGCTGCTGAAACAAAAGACATGGGATTCCAGTTGGAGCAAGTGCAAGATTTCATGCCAACTCCAATGACAGTCGCTGAAGTCATATACTACACTGGTGTTCACCCGTACACACTCAAACCGATTAAAACAGTTAAGACCAAGGAGGAAAAACAGAATCAAAACAAGTATTTCTTCTGGTACAAACGAGAAAATCAAGCGTGGATCAGAGACCGATTGAACAAGGTAAAACGCCCTGACTTAATCGACAAATTACTCGGAGATCAGCAAAAAAGTAATGAAACAAACGTGCCTAAGTGGTTGGAAGGCAGAAGAAAAAGGTAAAATTGCAGCGTTCAATTACAACGCTTGAATTGTGCTTGTTAACAAAAGAATTCAAACATTCTTTTTGCATCAAAGATTTTAATAATTCCAGTGTGTTTGGTTCGACTGTTTGAAGTTGTAACATCTAAATTTTGTTTTGGGGATAGAAAAATAAACAGAACAAAAACTTAAGGTTCTTTCGTCTAAATTTTTTATTTCGATGATTATTGATTTTAATTTTTCCACTCCAAAATAGTTTTTTAGAACTCTAAAATCATCTAATGTACCTCTTGTAAGAACGCGCTCTGTAATAAATAGTGAATGTTTTTGAGAATCAATATCCTCAAAATTAACATCCCAAAAAAGAGATTTGGTTAAACTATGTTTTACATCAACATGCATAATTCAAATGTAGAGTAAATTTTCGTACAATCGAGAAAATCAAAAGTTGATTCGTCAGCAATTAACCACAGCAAAACGCCCCGACTTAATCTATAAACTACTCGGTGATCAGCAAAAAAGTAATGAAACAAACGTGCCTAAGTGGCTGGAAGGCAGAAGAAAAAAGCGATAATTTTTTAGAATCACTGCACTCATTTTCATACATTTGCAGTCTAAAACCTACCGTTATGCGTTTGCTTTTCATTTTCACCTTATTGATGGTGCAATTTTGTTCAGGACAAATTTCTTTGAATTACCCAGCTGTTTACGAATCAAATCCTTTGGTTCCGAAAGGACTTTTACATGCCGTAGCGCATACAAATACGCGTTTTACGGTTATCGATGAACTTACGCAAGCTTCTTGTTCCGGTATGCCATTGCCCTATGGTATATTAGGATTGTTTGATAATGGTGCAAATTACTTCAGAGAAAATGGAGCTTTAGTTGCTCAAATCAGCGGTATTTCCATTCAAAATCAAAAAGAGAATCCACAAGAACAACTGAAGGCCTATGCGAAAGCATTTAATGTATTGATGCAACTCGAAATAGATGCCCATCCTCAAAAAAATGAAGAAGAACACCTCTATGCTGTTTTGAGCGAACTATCTGAAATTCCAACTACGGGTATTGTCAATCGTTTTGCTTTGGATGCACAACTACTTGAAATTGTTCGTTTTCTTAATGACCCACAAATGGCGCAAACGTATGACTTCGAAGTGCATAATTTTGATTATGTCAAGCTATTTGGAGAAAAAAACTATCAAATTCTAAATGGTAAAAAAGTTCACGTATCAAGTGAGGATATTCAAAATGAAAGTGGAAAAAAATACCAACCAAATGAATCGAATACCTTAAAGTCTATTCAGTACACCCCAGCAATTTGGAATCCAGCACCAACGTGTAATTTTAGTTCTAGGTCAGGTGTTGCGGTTTCTGCCATCACTATTCACACCATCCAAGGTTCTTATGCTGGCGCGATTTCTTGGTCACAAAACTGCAGTTCGAGTGTTTCTTATCATTATGTCATTCGCAGCTCCGACGGTCAAATCACCCAAATGGTAGATGAAGTAAACAAAGCATGGCATGTTGGTTCAGAAAATCCTTACACAATCGGCTACGAGCACGAAGGTTATGTAGATAATCCAGTTTGGTATACTGAAGCAATGTATACCAATTCAGCTGATTTAAGTCGTGACATTGTAAACAGTGGTTATGGAATTCCAGCACTCAGAACTTATTATGGAGCGTCTTCGGCTAGTGCACAAACTTTGGGTGGATGTACAAAAATCAAAGGGCACCAGCACTATCCAAGTCAAACCCATACAGATCCTGGCATCAATTGGAACTGGGAAAAATACTACCGCTTGATTAATAATAATCCAACAATCAACACAATTACTGCATCAACTGATAACTTCTATGACGCTGGTGGGGCATCGGCTAACTACACAGATGATGAAAGAACTCTATGGTTGTTTCAACCTACGAATGCCTCCTCGGTGACATTAAATTTCAGTGCTTTCAATATTGAATCGGGGTATGACAAATTGTTCATTTATGATGGAGCAACAATCAATTCTACTTTAATTGGTGTTTATACAGGGACTAATTCTCCAGGAATTATTAATTCATCAGGAGCTTCATTACTGGTCGAATTTCGCTCAGACTGTGGAACAGTTGCTGCTGGTTGGGCAGCTGTAATGACGAGCACGAGTTCCGATGATCAAGATCCAACCACAACCATTGTTTCTCCAGCTGTATGGCAAACGGAAGATTTTAATGTAACCTTTAACGATGCCGACAATATCGGAGTTGTTGGCCGCTATTATCTAGTTGCGGATCGAGATCCAGTGACAAGCAAATGGTCATCTAATGGTGATTATGGGTTTTGCAATGAACTATTTTCTTGGGACGATCAATCATGGAATGATGTAACAGGATCCTATTCTGTGAACAATGGCATCTTCGAGTTTACGAATACAGCAGAGCAAAACTCAAATTCCTATTATTCTATTGATCAAAATAACAATTCCGCCTATTTGTACGAATGGAACCAGACAATTACTTCTACGTTGACAAATCAGAGAGCTGGATTACATTTCTTTTGTGACGATCCAACACTTCCTAATCGAGGAAATTCATACTTTGTGTTTTTCCGTGAGACCGAACAAAAAGCGCAGATTTACAAAGTGGAGGGCGATGTATTTACCATGAAAACAAACGACAATTGCGTCGTAACAGCAAATACAAGCTACACGTACAAAGTCACTTATAATCCGCAATCAGGGTGGATAAAAGTTTATTCAAATGATGTTTTAGTAACACAATGGCAAGATATCGAACCATTGCAAGCAGGGAATTCAATCTCATTGAGATCAGGAGGTTGTTCCGTTAATTATGATAATGTTCGCGTGTTTCGTTCCAGAGGATCTAGTGCTGCCATTACGATTGGTCCAACTGCCGAAATGCGTTACCAAAGCGAAGGTGCTGAAGCCAGCGGGGCGATACGTTCAATGGTTGTAGATGAAATTGGAAACTGGTCGAATGGTGTGAGTGAAATCTTTTTGATTGATTGGACGGAACCAGAAATCGCCTTTTTGCATGATGGATATTTCTCCGATATTGATACCAATTGGACACTCGATATTGCAGCTAACTGGGTCGGAGAAGACATTCATTCAGCTATTGCGGGTTATGAAATAGCTATAGGCATACTTCCTTCGTTGACGAATGTATTGAATTGGACGTCGATTGGAACTGATCAAATCTATTCACACATCTTGAGCAATCCTCAATTTGGTGAAGTCTACCATGTATCGGTGCGCGTTGAAAATGGTGCAGGCTTGGATAATCTGTTTGTCTCTAATGGTCAGTTATTGCTTGATGCGAGTACAATTTCACTGGAGCAACAGCACTTAAACGACCTGAATATTTACCCGAATCCTGCTAGCTCAAACATTTCAATTAAAGGACTAACAAAAGAAGTATCGGTATTTATGTATGATATGAATGGAAAATTGGTGTGCACTTCAAGTATGAGTCCAATAAACAATCAACTCTCCCTGCCAGCATTAAGTACAGGATATTATCAAGTAATTATTAGAGATGGAAATTACTTCAAACTCGAAAAGCTACTTATCCAGCAATAAAAAAAGGGGAGTTAACTAAATAACTCCCCTTTTCTATAATGGACTGAATCTTATGCTTCTTCCTCGTCCTCGTCGTCATCAGCATCAGCACCTTTAACAGCACCACGTGCCATTTTAACTGAAACTACAACTGCGTTAGCAGGATCATAGAATTTTACTCCTTCAATAGCGATGTCTCTAACACGAATTGATTGCCCAATTCTTAATTTAGCGATATCCAATGTAATTGCATCTGGCAAATCTTTTGTCAAACCTGATACCGTAAGGTTACGGAATACTTGTAACAATTTACCACCTGCTAATACACCACGAGATGCTCCTGTAAGTCTAACTGGTAAACCAATTTTTACTGGCTTAACGCTATCAACTTCTAAGAAATCAACGTGCATAATAGTACCTTTTACGGGGTGTTGTTGAAGCTCACGAACAATTCCAGTTGCTTTTTTACCTTCAACATCTAAAGCTACCTGATAAACTTCAGGAGAGAAGATGATTTTTTCAAGGTCGTTTAACTTTACTGCAAAGTGAGTTTGCTCACCTGATCCGTAAAGCACACAAGGAACTAATCCTGCATTTCTAACTGCAGCAGCGTCCTTTTTCCCTACGTTCGTTCTTAACGAACCGCTCAATTGTGCTGTTTTCATTATTTATTTATTTATGAGATTACAAAGTGTGAGCTGATTGATTGGTTATTAATCAATCGGCGTATTACATCCGAGAACAAATCGGCGACTGAAAGCACAACGATTTTGTCACTCTTTTGCTTTAAAGGAATTGTATCCGTTACAAACAATTGTGTCAGTTTCGAATTTTCAATTCGTTCAAATGCTGGACCAGAAAGAACTGCGTGAGTACAAAAAGCACGAACACTCAATGCGCCTTGTTCAATGAAAAGGTCTGCTGCTTTTGTCAATGTACCTGCGGTATCGCACATATCATCAATTAAAATAACGTCTTTGCCTTTCACATCACCAATAACGGTCATTTCAGCTACTTCATTCGCTTTTTTACGTTGTTTATGGCAAATAGCAAGACTTGTATTTAATTTTTTCGCGTATGAATTAGCTCTTTTAGCACCACCTGCATCAGGTGCTGCCATAATTAGATTTCCATTGTCTAATTTTTCTAATTCTGCTAAAAAGATAGTTGAAGCGTATAAGTGATCTACAGGAACTTCAAAGAATCCTTGAATTTGGTCTGCATGTAAATCCATAGTTATGACACGATCTACACCTGCAGCCATCAACATGTTTGCAACTAGCTTTGCACCAATAGCAACACGTGGCTTATCTTTTCTGTCTTGGCGAGCTAAACCAAAATAGGGCATAACTGCAATAATTTTTCTCGCAGATGCTCTTTTTGCAGCATCAATCATCAACAAAAGTTCAAACAAATTGTCGCTCGGTGGCATTGTTGATTGCACAATAAAAACATCTTGACCACGCACCGTTTCTTCAAACGACGGTTGGAATTCACCATCGCTAAACTCCATTACTTTAACGTCACCTAGCTTTACGCCGTAACTATTCGCAATTTGTGTTGCTAAATGTTGAGAAGCTCTACCCGAAAATATTTTTACACCAATTGACATAATCACTCAAATTGAGGGCGCAAAGTTAAGCATTAAAAGCGAAGATGAAAAGAAAAAGGTAGCAATTCGACAAGTTTAGCAAAAAACATTAATTTAGTTAACAAACTCAATTCCATGTGTTACAGTAATTCCTCCACTTCATCGAATGTTCAGTTAGCTGAACGGTACAAGAAACAAGTTCTGAATAACTTGCAAGCAGGACCTGTTTTTTATGCGCAAGGTTTTACTTTCCCGAATTGGCGAATAATCACAGCTGATGCGGAAATTCAATCAATGAAATGGGGATTGATTCCTTCTTGGTTTAAAGGCGTTGATTCAAATGAAATTGCTTCAATGACATTGAATGCGAAAATTGAAACCGCTCACGACAAAGCAAGTTTCAAACACTTGATTGATTCGAAAAGATGTATCATTCCATCCACTGGATTTTTTGAATGGAAGACCATCGGGAAGGAAAAAGTACCTTATTTTATATATCCAAATGACGATTCTGTGTTTTCCATGGCTGGAATTTATGATACCTGGGTTCATCCATCTTCCGGATCAATTCAAAACACCTTCTCAATGCTGACTTGCACTGCAAATCCATTAATGGCTGAAATTCACAATACAAAAAAACGAATGCCTGTGATTCTTTCGAAGGATCAAGAAGAAAATTGGCTGCAAGGGAATTTAAATTCAGAAATTCTT
The DNA here is from genome assembly GCA_021740745.1 of Crocinitomicaceae bacterium. Classification (GTDB taxonomy): domain Bacteria; phylum Bacteroidota; class Bacteroidia; order Flavobacteriales_D; family Crocinitomicaceae; genus M0103. The sequence continues at coordinate 10,333 of JAIOZF010000014.1, forward strand.
GAATTGCCTTTTCCCGACAAATTTATTTCGGCCCATCAAATCAGCAAGAAAATAATTAATAACAAACAGGCAAATGTTCCAGAAGTGCTTCTGCCCTTTGAAAATCAAGTATTCGTACAAGGAATCCTATTTTAATTAATTGGAAAAGATTGATTTGTCTTTCTTTTTTCGATCTACATCAACATCTCGGTCATTGATAAGGACAAAGCGCAAACTGATAAACAATCCATTGGTTTCTTTGAAAACAGTTGAGCGCGTCAAAAAATGATAGCCCGTTTGTAAGTGAAACTGCCATAATTTGTATCCCACAACAGGTGCGATACCAACTCTTGTTCGATCGAAATTCGTTCTCAAACACAGTGTTGCTCCATAGGTAAAGCCTAAGCGGTTTTGCTTGAACCAATAACCTAAATCGTATCCAAGAACGTTGTATTTAAAATTGTAATTAAATCCTGCATGAACTGCATGCGTAGATGGACTATTCAATTTTATTTGCTTCCATTGACGCTCCACTCCCAATTCAAAAATGGCGAATTTACCCTTCTGAATCCCAAAATAGGGGCCCGTTTTAACCACATCAATTTTTAGAGGATTTGGTCTACTGAAGCCATCCAATTCAAACGAAAATGCATTCGTAAAAAAGACAATAAAAACAATACTACTTAGACTTCTTCTCCACATATTCATCGTGCACCTCTTTAATCGCAATAGCATCCTGCGCGTCTATTCCCAAACTATCTGCAATTTCTTTTGCGCGAATAATTTGTTCTACAGTAAGTCCAGTACTATCTGATTCTGTTTTAAACGCATTTTCGAGGAAAATAGTACTGTTTCCCATTCCAGGAATAGTATACGTTGAAATTTTCTTGACAGGCTCATACAAAAGTGAGCTTTCCTTTTTGTCTTCCGGAAAGAAATCACCTTTTTCATCATATGATTCAATGAGCACGATAATAACGCTTAAGATGTAAAGCATTTTTAACACTCCGAAAAACACTCCGAAAAACTTGTTAATTGGTGTCAGATTGACCACTTTCACCATTTGTTCTATTGTTTTTCCAGCGAAATAAACCATTGCTCCCACTGCTAAGAAAATGAGTGTAAAAGAGATAGTTGGCAAATAAGGTGAGTTCCAATCAAAGATGGTTTTTAGCTTTTCAGCTATAAAATCCGAAAAATTAATTCCAGCATATAAACCGACAAATAGTGCCAAAAGCGTAAAAACTTCGATTATCAATCCATGCTGAAATCCTTTCCAACCTGCATAAATCAGCGGTACAATTAACAGAACATCTATAAAATTCATAGTTCGAAGGTAAATGAAAAAGTCCGTCACAAACTGCAACGGACTTATAACTTCTTAACGTGTTCTTGTTAACCGATATTATTCACAGTCACTCGACAATTCAGTAGTGAAAGACAAAGCAACTTCTGACCAAAGTTTTGAAACTCCATCAGCACCCGTGTGTAAATCTTTACAAGCAGTATTCAATTCTTTAATCCCTGCACCTGCATTCCATTTCATAACATCTATTGTTGCATTGAATGCGAATTTGCCATCAGTCAGGGTATAAGTTCCAACCACATCTTGTGATAAGTTGTTCATCTTAATTTCAACAGTTGCATTTCCATCTTCACCAAGCGACTTTACCTTACCAGTTATTTGAGGTGTACCAATTGTTCCAAAAAACAACTTTACAATTTTACCATTACGTTCTTCATTTTGAGTTTCAACAGAAGAAGTTTCAATTGTAAAAGTCAACGATTCAATTAATTTCTTTGGATCATCAGACGATTCTATGCCTTCGATTTTAATTTCATTAAATGTACCTTTTACGGGTGTTTTTTCAGTAAATTTAAATGCAGTCCATTCCAAAACCGATGAACCAGAATTGTAGGAGTAAAAACATGACTTTTCAGCCTCGTCGGTGGTTTCTGTTTTAGTTTCTCCTCCACACGATTGTGTAGTTAATATTAACCCTACTAATGCTAAAAATAAAATTCCTCTTTTCATTTTGATATGTATTTACTTTTTAATTACTCTTTAAACCATGCTAATAATGAATATTCTAGTTAAACCGGTATTTGCACGAATGATTCATTTTACGAATATACTAAAAACACACAGAGCAATGAACTTGTTCAAGCAGATGAATAAAAAGTAACGGCACATTTAATTTATTAATTTTGCATCCATGGATTATGAAATTGAAATACGCTATCAAAAACTAAAGTCACATTTAGAATCGAACTTTGGTGAAGGAATGGATGTGCAAGCAATTCTATTTTTAATTGGTGTGAATGAATTAGAAACTGGTCAATCAGAATTTACGAAAAGCCAAAAAACCGATTTATTTCACATTGCCATTTGCACCTTGCTAGAACCATACGGTTATTATGAGTTTGAGGGGCGTGATAAGGAGAACTGGCCACATTTCAAACTGAATAAAGAATTACCACCTTTGAGTCACCAAGAACAACAATATTTGTTAAAAGAATCAATGTTGGAATATTTCACGCGAAATGGGTACTATTCTGAAGATGAAATAACCACTTGAAAAAACTATCTTTGACTTTGAAATAATACTATATGGACATTTTTATAAAAGCATCTCAACTTATACTTTCCCTTTCTATTCTTGTTGTATTACACGAATTCGGTCATTTTATCCCTGCACGCATCTTTAAAACACGTGTAGAAAAATTTTACTTATTCTTTAATCCATGGTTTTCACTGTTCAAAAAGAAAGTAGGTGATACAGAATGGGGAATTGGTTGGTTGCCGCTTGGAGGCTATGTTAAAATAGCAGGAATGGTGGATGAATCAATGGATAAAGAACAATTATCTCAGCCCGCTCAACCGTGGGAATTCAGATCTAAACCAGCTTGGCAACGATTAATTATCATGATTGGCGGTGTGACTGTGAATCTTGTTTTAGGAATTGTCATTTATATCTTCGTGATGTTTGCCTATGGTGAAGAAAAAATTTACACGAAAGAGTTGACAAGTGGTTTATCCATCCATCCTTATTTGAATAAATACGGTCTTCAATCAGGTGATAATATTTTAAAAGTAGAGGGTGAAGAAGTTAGCCACATCAGTGAAATAAACAATGGTTTACTGTTGCGAGGAGCGCGTAAGTTTGACGTAGTGCATGCAGATGGATCGAAAGAAGTTGTAACACTTCCAGAAAACATTGACTATGAATTATTTGAAAGTGGCGCATTTCCAGCTGTTGGATTAAGAGGTGGAGACAGAACAATCGCAAAAATCCCAAAAGAAGATACTGTTTTGACTAAAGCCGGTTTCAAAGAAGGCGATGAAATCCTTTCGATAAACAAAATTCAGGTAGCCAATTACGACGATATTGATAAAGCGAAATTTCTTTATAAAGGTAAAAAGGTTGATATGACTGTTCTTCGCGGAAAAGATACACTTGCTTTAACAACTAAAATTGGCAAAACAGGTCAATTAGGATATATGCGCGAACCTATCATTTTAGATAAGGATAAAATCAAAACAGTATACTACGGTTTTGGCGCAAGTATCGGAAAAGGTATCGATAGAGGTTTTACAACCTTGGGTGATTATGTAGGACAATTGAAATTTCTTTTCACTAAGAAAGGTGCATCGTCAATTGGTGGCTTTGGTACGATTGGAAACATGTTCCCTCCAGTTTGGGATTGGCAAGTTTTCTGGTTAACAACAGCATTTATATCAATCATATTGGCATTTATGAACATTTTACCGATTCCGGCATTGGATGGTGGACATGTAGTGTTCTTGTTATATGAAATTATTACTGGAAGAGAGGCACCGCAGAAAGTGTTAGAATATGCACAGTATGTAGGATTTATCTTCTTGCTTGGTTTGATACTTTACGCAAACGGAAATGATTTAGTTCGTTGGATTTTTGGTTAATTCCATTCATCCTGAATACATTGCTTTAAAAACGAAAGGACAATGGAAGGATTACAATCTATGGGAAGTATGGGAATGTAATTAACCTATAACACATGCAAAAGGGAGCAAATGCTCCCTTTTTTTATTCCTTGATATTCGTTTATCTAATTTTCGAAAACTTTGTTGATTGTATCCCAGAAGATTTAAATACTTTCACAATGTATTCACCTGCTTTCAAATCAATTGTTTCACAAGGAATATGATGTGTTCCTTGATTAAATTGTTTATCACAAATTAGAAGAACAGATCGACCATTTAAATCAAAGACCTCAATTTTCACTCGTTCGTTCAATGTTTCGATTTTTAATGTCGAGTTACTTGTTGCTGGGTTTGGATAAATCAAAATACCGTCATCATCTTTTGCATTTTCAGCTAATCCAAGATTACACGCCCCAAGAACGTTGATATAATTAATCGTTTGTTCAAATAAAGGCTGAATATCTATTGGATCAACTTCAAACCAATCCTTCAAAATAGAAGCATAGACATCTCTAAAATCGATTTGCATTGGTAATCCAACTTGATTGTCTATTGCGTTCGGAATAATTGGATTTGGGCCAATGATTCCGCTATTAATACAAGAACCAAATAAGAACATTGGTGCTGCATCTCCGTGGTCAGTTCCAAGACTAGCATTTGATGCAATTTGACGACCAAATTCGGAGAATGTCATCCCAGCAACTTGTTGTTCTAATCCCAATAAATTCAAATCATCTTGAAATGCATTAACTGCATCGGAAATCATTTTAATCAAATTTGCATGCGCACCGGCAGTTGAATCTGTCGCTAATACTTGCCCATCATGCGTATCAAAACCATTTACATTCAGTATATAAACTTTCGTTTTCAATCCACCTGAAATCATTTGAGCAACATATCGTAAATACACCGCAACTGGATTAGCTGCATCATATAAAGTTGATAAGGTATTACCAGCTGCAGCTGCAGTATTTATTTGATCCCCATAGAGATTGGTTTGATTAATAATCGTTGAAATATGTTCCATGTGGGAACCAAAATAAGTTCCATCATTAACCGCTGAGCCTGTCAAATTATAATTTACGGTTGGATCATTAACGGCATGAGAAAAATTCGCCATGAGACCTTGACAAGTTGCAGACAGTTCATTACCCATACTTATTGCAAAAGGATCTGGATAAGTTGCAGATGGATATGCAGATGGATAATTAGGGTATTCATTGTCGAAATGTCTTCCCAACCAGCCTCTAGTTTCATTCACATCCATCGAACCTGAAGTCCAAATATCCATTGATCGAAAGTGGGATCTATTTTGTTCTGGATAACCAACATTCTGAATGATTGATTGTTTTCCATTGTCAAATAGATTCTTCATACCCGTTAAAACCGGATGTAAACCTACTTCTGGAGTTATACTTAAAATTGATGGTTCAGGGACAATAACATTTGATCGTTGAATGACTAAATTATCATATTGGTCAATTGGAATTACGGTATTTAAACCATCATTACCACCGTTCATTCTTATAATCACAAGGACTCTGTCCTCTGCCATTTTAGAGGGTTCAAACAACTTTTTACTTATTGCTTGAAAATTTAGCCCTTTCATTGCTATTGGTCCTGCAACCGATGCCAATGAAACGTTTTTTACGAAACTTCTTCTTTTCATAATTTCCTTTTTTGACGAATTTAAATTGTCTGAAATTCAGGCATTTTAAATACTCGATTTAACACCAACTGAATACGAATTTTTACAGGATCAGAAAAGGTTGTATTTCCTGGATTACCTAAATAATCATTGTACTGAAGCGTCCATTCAAAATCTTGCAAGCCATTCGTCAATATCGCTTTTAGCACAAGTTTTTGAGCGGCATCAATTGATTTTGGAAAAAATACATCACAAATGTCATCAATCACTTGAATGGCATCGGAAGGACTACTCAAACCATCAACAAATCCCAAAGCATTCACTTTAAAGAAATTTGAACCTGCAGGAATACCTGTTAAAATTGTAAATGCCGCTGAATAATCAAATCGAGATTTAATTGTCGTCGAATTAATCCACAATTGTGTGAACGCAGGCGATTGATAGTAAACTGGCCAACCTGCTACACTTGGAGGAGCTGCATAAGCTTGACCCATACCTTCTGCCAACGCATAAATTGTCAAGTATAAATCTGAATTAATTGTAAGTGTATAATTGGGCACCGACTCCGTTGGATTCATCATACCCATTAACATCTCAAGTGGACCTCTGACAATCGAACCTCTCAAACTAACGTCATAGAAATGTTCACTTTTGAATAACTCATCCAACACAGGTAAAACATCGTAGTTGTTGGTAATCATCGTTTGAGCCATCACCGGAATTACATTCGTCTCCACATCTGCAGTTAAATCATAATTTACGAAATAACGATACAGCTTTTTACAGATATAATTCGCGACCTCATTCTGTTGAAAAATGATATCGATATAATCTGAATATTCATTGGCATTATTGTTCGCAACAGTAACATTTCCAAAGTGATATGACAACTGCTTTGTAGTTGCATCGTGCAGAATTGCATTGTAAACGGGCACTGGTGAAGGCAAGGTTGCACTTCGTAATCCATCAATATAATATCCAGTTAGAATCTTTGCGCCGGCGGCAACATCATCTTCCGTATAATTAGAATAATCTCCTGGACCAATCTGCGGGCCTTTACCAATGGTGAACAATTCCAACAATTCACGCGCATAATTTTCATTTGGACTGAATACATTATTCGTTCCACCGTTCAAGAACAAAAGCATATTAGGGTCAATCGTAATGTCTTTTACTAATTGCTTAACATTCCCTAATGAATGTTGACGAATTGTCATTAAGTAATTATAGGTCCCTCTTGAATCGTTACCTGCCGTTGCCCCAAAATGGTTGTGCCAGAAAAGACAAATTTTCTCCGATATCGTTGTTTGTTCTGTATTCAATCTCTTGAGCATCCAAGCACCCAATGATTTGATGCGTGCATTTTCAACCAATTGCGCTTGTGTTGCATTAGCTGGATACACCGCAGTAACCCATGTTGAACCCATTGGTACGATGGTTTCTGCAGGATCATAAGCTAAGGGCTGATCAATTACTGGAGTTTGAAGAAGTGCAGTTACTGTAGCATTTAGGCCATTGCTCACTGCATCAAGTATCTGTTGGTTGGTTGGTCCAAACAATGTTCTTTTTAATAAATGTGCAGCTTCAGCCTTCGTCCAAGGACCGGAATATGGATTCATACTCAATGAAACGGGTGTTACTACATCTTGTTTTGGCAGCATTTGATAGGTTTTTACAGTGCAATTTATAAAAACTCTTCATGAATGATAAAAAGAATGTGTTAAATTTCTTACTTCGATAGAAAGGCAATATTCCTTTTTAATCCATCGAACTTTGTCCGTTTAATTGCGCTAAGTTTAAATAACTCACTAAACACTTCTTCACTTAAGTCTTGCCAATCACTTTTTGAAAGTTGCAGAAAGTTCTTTGACGGATTAAATCTAGGTTCTTTATGCATTAAAGAGAAACGATTCCACGGACAAACATCTTGACAAATATCACAACCAAAAGCCCAATTATCCATTTTACCTTTGAACTCAGTCGGCAATAGGGCATCCTTCAATTCGATTGTCAAGTAAGAAATACATTTTGAACCATCTACCACATAAGGTTCGATTATCGCGTCAGTTGGACAAGCATCAATACATTTTGTGCAGGTTCCACAATAATCTTTTATTGGGCCATCAGCTTCAAGTTCGAGATCAATTATGAGTTCAGCGATGAAGAAAAAGGATCCGCTTTTTGGGTGAATGAGGTTGCTATTTTTACCAATCCAACCTAGACCACTTTTCTTAGCCCAAGCTTTATCCATTACTGGAGCAGAATCAACGAAAACACGCCCTGATACTTCACCAATTTCGGTTTCGATGAATTGCATTAATTGTCGCAATTTTTCTTTGATTACATCATGGTAATCTTCGCCGTAAGCATATTTAGAAATTTTTGGTGCAGTTACATCCGATTGTTTCTCCTCAGTATAGTAATTCAAGAGAAGAGAAATAACCGATTTTGCACCCTCTACTAATAAACGAGGGTCTAAGCGTTTATCGAAATGGTTTTCCATGTACGACATTTTACCATGTCGTTGCTGATTCAGCCAAGCTTCTAAACGAGGGGCCTCTTCTTCTAAAAATTCAGCTTTCGATATGCCACAATAAAAAAAACCCAACTCCTGGGCTTTCTGTTTGATTAGAGCAGTATTTTTTGCTAATTGAGACATTGCCTAAAACAACCCACCTTGCGTAAAACCAAGATCACGGCCTAAATGACGGTAAGCTCTTTCAGTTGCTTTTCTGCCACGTGTTGTCCGCATTAAAAATCCTTCTTGTATTAAAAAGGGTTCGTACACTTCTTCCAATGTTCCAGCATTTTCACCGATAGCGGTTGCAATTGTTGACAAACCAACTGGTCCACCATTGAATTTATCAATTAATACTTTCAGAATTCGGATATCCATTTCGTCCAATCCAAACTCATCCACATTCAACGCTTTTAATGCAAACTCGGTAATTTCCGAATCAATGATTCCTTTACCTTTAATTTGTGCAAAATCTCTTACTCTTCTTAAAAGCGCATTCGCGATACGGGGCGTTCCTCTGCTTCTTCCTGCAATTTTAAATGCCGCTTCTTCGTCAATAGCAATATTCAATAAGCTTGATGATCGTTCAACAATCGTAGTCAGTACCTGAGAATTATAATATTCTAATCGAGAGTTAATTCCAAAACGAGCTCTTAAAGGCGAAGTCAATAAGCCAGAACGTGTTGTTGCACCGATCAAGGTAAATGGATTTAAACTAATTTGGATACTTCGAGCATTTGGACCACTATCGATCAAAATATCAATTGTATAGTCTTCCATCGCAGAATATAAATACTCTTCTACAACAGGACTCAAACGATGTATTTCATCAATAAAAAGCACATCTCCTTCTCCAAGATTAGTAAGTAAGCCAGCCAAATCACCTGGTTTATCCAAAACAGGACCGCTAGTGACTTTAAATCCAACTCCTAGTTCATTCGCAATAATATTAGCAAGCGTCGTTTTACCGAGCCCGGGAGGACCGTGTAACAAAACATGATCTAAGGATTCACCTCTTAATTTTGCTGCTTGAATAAAGATTTCCAAATTATCAACAACAGCTGGTTGTCCCATAAAATCATTGAGATATTTGGGACGCAAAACCTTATCATATTCTTGGTCAACATTAGATGCTGCCTCTTCACGATAATCGAATGATTCTTCCTCTTCCACTTGTTGCAATTTAGACAAAAATACAAAAGCCTTCTATCACTTGACAGAAGGCTTTCAATTATTTTAGTATTTCTTAATGTTCTTCTTCTCCTTCAGCCAAAGGAACTGTTTGAGGAATGAAGTCAACATCAGATCCTGGCTTAGAATAATCATAAGGCCATCTGTGTACTGTTGGCAATTCACCTGGCCAGTTACCATGCATATGTTCTACTGGAGTTGTCCACTCTAATGTATTTCCATTCCAAGGATTTTGAGGAGCTTTAGGTCCACGGTAAATACTATAGAAGAAATTAAATAAGAATAACAATTGTCCTAACGCTGCAATAATTGCAAAGACCGTAATAATTTGATTCAAGTCCATCATCATGTTTAATGAATCAACATCAAACTCACCATAAACTGAATAGTCATAGTAACGACGAGGCGCTCCTGCTAAACCAACGAAGTGCATTGGGAAGAATACCCCATAAGCTCCAACGATAGTAATCCAGAAATGAGCGTATCCTAAACGAAGGTTCATCATCTTACCGTACATTTTAGGGAACCAGTGGTAAACTCCACCAAACATTCCAAATACAGCAGACATACCCATTACAATATGGAAGTGAGCAACAACAAAATAGGTATCATGAATTGCGATATCTAACGCTGAATCGGCAAGTATAATTCCAGTTACACCACCAGTGATGAATGTTGATACTAAACCAAGTGCAAACAACATCGCTGGAGTCAAAACTAAAGACCCTTTCCAAATTGTTGTGATGTAATTAAATACTTTTACTGCTGAAGGAATAGCAATCAGTAAGGTTGTAAATACAAAGACACTTCCTAAGAATGGATTCATCCCAGTCACGAACATGTGGTGACCCCAAACGATGAACGATAAGAAACCAATTGCTAAGATTGAACCAATCATCGCACGGTATCCAAAGATAGGCTTACGTGAGTTGGTAGAGATTATTTCAGAAGATAGACCCAACGCAGGCAATAATACGATATATACCTCCGGGTGACCAAGGAACCAAAATAAATGCTGGAATAAGATAGGAGAACCACCGTGGTTCGTTAGCATCTCACCACCAACAATAATATCAGAAAGGTAGAAACTTGTTCCTGCCAATCTATCCATTATCAACAATAATGCTGCTGATAATAAAACTGGGAAAGATAATACACCTAAAATAGCTGTTACGAAGAATGCCCAAATTGTTAATGGCATACGTGTCATTTTCATTCCTTTCGTACGTAAGTTTAAAACTGTTACGATGTAATTTAATGAACCAATTAATGAAGATGCAATGAAAATAGCCATTGAGAACAACCACAATGTCATACCCATACCTGAACCTGAAACTGCCTGCGGCAAAGCAGAAAGTGGAGGATAAACTGTCCATCCTGCCATTGCTGGTCCTGTTTCAATAAACAATGAAGACAACATTAGGACTGAAGAAAGTAAGAACATCCAGTATGACAACATATTCAAGAATCCACTTGCCATATCACGCGCTCCAAGTTGCAACGGAATAAGTAGGTTAGAGAATGTACCTGACAAACCACCTGTTAAAAGGAAGAATACCATGATTGTACCGTGAATGGTAACCAAACCTAAATACATATCTTCCTTCAATACTCCTCCTGGTGCCCATTCTTCACCAAGGAAGAAAGACAAAAAGCTAGAACTTTCACCTGGCCATGCCAATTGAATTCTAAACAAGATAGATAAAAGCATTGCCACTAACCCCATGAATACAGCAGTCATTAAAAACTGCTTACCAATCATTTTGTGATCTTGGCTGAAGATATACTTTGAAACAAAACTTTCTTCATGGTGACCGTGATCGTGGTCATGGTGTCCATGTGCGTCGTGATGTCCGTGTGCTTCGTGCGCTACTGCCGCCATTTTATTCGAATTTAGTTATTGACTAATAGATTGATTATTTCTTTGCAACAGATAAAGTATCTCCTGCCATAGGTGCTGCTTCAGCTGGAGCCGCAGGTGCAGCCGTTGCGAAATAAGCATCCTTAAATGTTTGTTTTTTCTTATTTGTCATCCATGCTTTGTATTCTGACTCGGATAAAACAACCACCATCATTTTCATTTTGTAATGAGCACCTCCACAAATCTTGTTACACATTAAAACGTAGTTGAATTTATCATTGTTCTTGCGCTTACGCATTTCTGCTGAAGTCACGTCAGGAATAAATTTAAAACGAGTCGTCATTCCAGGAACAGTATTCATCTGCGCTCTAAAATGCGGGAAGAAAGCAGAGTGAAGAACATCTTTAGAACGAAAATTAAACTCGTATTCTTTATTTACACACAAAAACAGAGTATCCTTTTGAATGATATCATCCCATGCTTGAGCATCCACCTTACCATCATGACGTTCTCTCATTTGGTATAACAAACGAATCAAACGCTCCTTTCTAGAAAGATCGTTTTCCATTTTCTCTTTGTCCTCTGGAACCAACATAATCGTACGATCATTCAACTTAGAAATTAAGGTTTTAATTCCAGTTGGTCCAAATTCCATTGCGTGAATTGCACTATCAATAGTTGTTGCAGTTAACAAAGCAAGTTCGTTATTATCTAAGGTCAATTTATAGTCAAAACGACCCAACTTATTATCATCACCAGCGTAACGTGCTGTCCAATCAAATTGCTTTGAGAATAATTCTACACGAATAGATTCGTCTTTTGCGTTATCTGTAACCTCATTCCAACTTTTCAATCCTAAGATGATGATAACTGCAAGAACACAAGCAGGGACAACTGTCCACAACATCTCTAACTTATTGTTATGAGGGTAGTAAAATGCTTTTACTCCTGGCTTTCTGATGTATTTGTATGAAAAAACAAACAAAAGTGTATTTGTGAAAAAGAAAACTGCAATAATGATTATGAAGTTAATATCTAACAACCAATCCGTTTCTTTTCCATGAACAGATGCGGCATCTCCTCTTCCTGTCCAACCATAGGTTAACATTAACCATATAAATCCAGCATAAAACAAAAGCATGAATAAGACCATCATTCGGCCATTCAAATTATTATCTCTATTGGTTACCTCGTGTTCCCCACGATTTCTCAATTTTGACGAAAGTTCATACACTCGCACCAATTGTGCAAGAGCAATAACTCCTAGTACTATAACGATTAAAAATATCAACTTACTTCCCATCTTTACTTATTTACCGATGATACTATTACTTGTTAATTAAATTTCGTGGTGAACACTTTCATCCAAGAATGGATGGTGAACTGGTGTTAATGGCGCTTTTGTCAAGTTCATCAATATAATTCTGATGAATGCGCCTGTAATTAAAAGTACAAGACCAATCTCCAACGCTCCAATGTGAGCGTTTGCTCCTAATGAACCAGCAGAAATCATGATGTAAACATCCACCCAGTGACCAGCTAAGATTACAACACCTACGAAAGTCAAAATACCTACATTACGTTTTGCGTCTCTTGACATTAAGATCAACATTGGGAATGCAAAATTCACCAAGAACATTCCAAAGTATAGTGCTTTAAAGTTTTCAATTCGCATCATGTAGTAAACAACTTCTTCACCAATGTTTGAATACCAAATCAACATAAACTGAGAGAACCAAAGATATGACCACAAGAAAGATATGGCGAAAGCCCATTTTCCTAAATCGTGTATATGGCTATCATTAACGTTTGGTAAATAACCCATTTTCTTAAGGTACAATGTCAACAAAACAATTACAACCATCGCGGAAACCCAAATTCCTGAGAAAACATACCAGCCATATAAGGTAGAAAACCAGTGAACATCAATTGACATTAACCAATCCCAAGCAGATGTAGAGCTAAACACAGCAAATACAACTAAAAACAATGCTGCTTTCTTGTAGTTTTTAAAGTGAATTTCAGTACCACCAATTCTGTCTTCTTCTAACGAACGATTTCTAAAACCTCTCCAGAATACTAAGTATGCAGCTAAATAGATTATTGTTCTTATCCAAAAGAATACTTTGTTTAAATAAGCAGACTTTCCTTCAATAATTTTATCAAAATGATGTGAAGATGGGTCAGTTGTTGAAGGATCCATCCATTGATAAATATGCGCTCCATCCATAAGTGTTATGACCAAAAGCACAATTGCTAATAATCCAGTACCATAAGGTAAAAATCCAGCAACTGCTTCGATAACTCTTTTAACTGAAGCATACCAACCTGTCTCCGTTGCATATTGCAAGGCCAAAAAGAACAAAGCTCCTAAAGCAATTCCAAAGAAAAAGAAACTGTTGATTAAACCGTTTGTTAATAGTTTAGTTTTAAAGTGATGATCTCCCATCGACATTACTAAACCAATTACTGTAAGCAAGAGACCAGAGCCCATTAAGGCTAATGTAAAGTTCTTTGCTTTTTTGGATAACGTGAATTCCATTGTAAATAGTTATACAGTTATTATTTTTTTACACTTAAGCTATCAACAGCAACGGGTGCGGCAATTGCTTCTCCTGATGCGCCAAACGTTCCATAACTTGCATTCTGGAATTTTCTAACATAGTGCACTAAAGTCCAGATTTCCTTTTTGTTCAATTGTGATGAATGACCACCCATCGCATTCAACCCATAGTAAATCGAATAAAACAATTGACCATCAGATTTAGCAGCTCTTTCAGTATAATTTGGAACACCAACGTATGCACCACTTAATACCATAGGGCCATTACCATCACCTTTTTCACCATGACAATGTTGACAATAAGCCGTATACAAAGTCTTCCCAGATTTCAAAAGCTCTTCTGAATTTTCTGCTGTTATTTTTAATGGGTTCATGTCGCTTGCAGCAGCAGTATACTCATCAGTGACTGTTAAGTCAGCACCATACATTCCATGTGTTTCACGGAAAGCAATACTTGCTTTTCTAAAATATGGTAACATCAATGCAACTGTCGATGAATCTTTTCCATAATAAGGAACCGTTCCCGATGGAGGCACCAATGAAGAAATTTTCATTTTTGCTTCTGTATTTTCACGACCACGAATTTCACCATAATCAACATATGGTTCAATTGCAGGAGAACGATACATGTCAGGCATGTATTCCAATCCAGAGCTATCTGCATCTGCAGTACAAGATCCCAACATTAACGTTGAAAGTGCAACTACTGCTATACTTGCTATCGCCTTAAATTTCATTTTCATCTGTCTATTACTTTAATTTTGTCAGACGGAACATCAAGCACTGTTGATGTTTCATTGCAAATTAATTTATCTCTTTTTGATCAAGTTCGATTATACCTGTTTCTTTCAACCAAGTTTGTAAATCACTTTCTGAAAAATTTGCATTCTCAGATAAACGAATTTCCATAACAAACTTATCATCAGTCGTGCGAGGATCAGGATTTTGAGCAGGCATTCCAGGTAATGTCTTATTTCTTAACATATAAGTTATCGCCATACCGTGTGCCGCACACAAAACCGTAAACTCGAAAGTAATTGGGATAAATGCTAAAATGTTATCCAAATAACTGAAGTTCGGTTTACCACCAATATTCATTGGCCAATCGGTTACCATGAAAAAACGCATACCTACAGTTGCTAACAACAAACCTGTTAAACCATAAATGAACGCCATAATTCCTAAACGGGTATTCTTGATTCCAATAATTGGATCAATTCCGTGAATAGGGAACGGTGAAAACACTTCAGCGATTTTTACACCTTTCGATACTAACTTCTTAGCGCCATCTTTTAGCACTTCGTCGTCATCGTACATTGCATATATTACCTTATCTGACATGTCCTAAATATTAATGAGTTGAATGACTATCTGCATGACCATGTGTATCAGGAGCATTTTTATATGACTCACCTGACGATTTCAAGATTGTTTTAACTTCGTTCAACGCTAAAACAGGGAAGTAACGAGCAAACAATAAGAAGAACACAAAGAATAAACCGATTGTACCAACATACACACCTAAGTCAATGTGACTTGGGTAGTGCATACTCCATGATGAAGGAAGGTAGTCACGGTGAAGTGATGTTACGATAATTACATAACGCTCAAACCACATACCGATGTTTACTACAATCGAAATGATAAACGTAAATAATAAACTTCTTCTCAATGGTCTGAACCACATTAATTGTGGAGAAACAACGTTACATGTCATCATCGCCCAATAAGCCCACCAGTATGGTCCAGTTGCACGATTGAAGAATGCATACGCTTCGTATTCAACTCCAGAGTACCATGAAATAAACAACTCAGTAATATATGCAGTACCTACAATTGAACCTGTAACCATGATTACGATGTTCATATACTCTACGTGACGCGTATGAATGTATGCTTCTAGACCCATTGCCTTACGCATAACTAGCATTAAGGTTTGCACCATAGCGAATCCTGAGAATACGGCTCCCGCAACGAAATATGGAGGGAAGATTGTTGTATGCCATCCTGGAATTACCGATGTAGCAAAGTCAAAAGATACAATCGAGTGAACCGAGAATACAAGTGGAGTCGCTAAACCAGCTAAAACCAATGATACTAATTCGAAACGATTCCAATGCTTAGCTCTACCCGACCAACCAAATGACAAAATAGAGTACATTTTCTTTGAAATTGGCTTTTTCGCTCTATCACGAATTGTTGCGAAATCTGGAATCAAACCAATATACCAGAATACTAAAGAAACTGATAAATAAGTAGAGATAGCGAAAACGTCCCAAAGTAATGGAGAGTTAAAGTTTACCCATAATGATCCAAATTGATTTGGTAAAGGTAAAACCCAGTATCCTAACCACAAACGACCCATGTGAATTAAAGGGAACAAACCAGCCATGAAAACGGCAAAGATTGTCATCGCCTCTGCTGATCGGTTAATCGCCATTCTCCACTTTTGACGGAACAATAACAATACCGCTGAAATCAAGGTTCCTGCGTGACCGATACCAACCCACCAAACGAAGTTAGTGATATCCCAAGCCCAACCAATGGTCTTGTTAAGTCCCCAGACACCGACACCGGTTCCCAAAAGGTAAAGGATACAACCTACACCGTAAAGTCCAATTATCAGGGCTATACCGAAAAGGATGTACCACATCTTAGGTGCTTTGTCCTCGATTGGTCGACAAACATCTTCAGTGATGTCGTGATAGGTCTTGTGACCTAAGATGAGGGGCTCTCTAATTGCTGCTTCTTTGTGCATTACAACTGGATTTATTCAATTAATGACTTTTCTTATCTTCTGTTGCGGCATGTCCGTGTCCATGACCAGCTTCAGCTACTTGTATTTTTTCTAGCTCTGCGTTATGTTCGTTACGAACTTTCACTTTGAACCAAACATTCGGCTTAACGCCAACTTCTTCTAGTGCTTGGTATGAACGATTAGAATCAGCACTTTCACGTACTTTTGATTTTAAATCATTCCAGTCACCAACAACAATTGCGTTTGTTGGACAAGCATCGCTACAAGCAGTTGTATAATCACCATCCATTACTGGACGACCTTCTTTCTTCGCATCAAGTTTTCCAGCTTGGATTCGTTGAACACAGAAAGAACATTTTTCCATTACACCACGCGTACGAACAGTAACATCTGGATTCAAGACCATTCTTCCAAGATCATCCTGAGCAGGATTCACTTCCGTAAACTTCTTGTATGATGGATAGTTGAACCAGTTGAAACGACGTACTTTGTATGGACAGTTGTTTGCACAATATCTTGTACCAATACATCTGTTATAAGCCATTTGGTTTAAACCTTCATTACTATGTGTTGTGGCAGCCACTGGACAAACAGTCTCACAAGGAGCATGATTACAGTGGTGACACATCATTGGCATGTGAACAACCTTTGGATTAACGGCAGCAACTTCTGCTGCATGGTAATCAAATTTCTCATTACGAGTACCAACTGCTGCTTCCACATCAGATGCGAAGTAACGGTCAATACGTAACCAATGCATTTCACGACCACGACGAACTTCATCTTTTCCAACAACAGGAACGTTGTTTTCAGATTGACAAGCGATAAGACAAGATCCACATCCAATACAAGATGATAAATCAACTGTCATACCCCAACGGTGACCAATTTTTTCAACTGGATGAGCATCCCACAAGTCAAATTCCGACATCGGTTTTTCAACGTGGTTTCCTTCTTTATCCAATTTTTGCAAGGTGTAAATAGGATTAAAGGCTTCTCTATCGTTGTTCTTAAAAATATCAAGAGTTGTTTCACGTACAATTGAGTGACGTGCCATCACCGTGTGGTGAATTTGCGTTGCCGCAATTAAATATGTTCCTTCTGATTTAACAATTGATGCCTCAGCTTCAAATGCCATTGTACCATTAACGGTATTTACAAAAGGGAAAACATTCGCACCAATTGGAGCAGGGTTTCCATTTTCCAAGGTAGCGTTTCCACCATATTCCTTTGTTTGGAAAGCAGCTTTACCAATCTCTTCACCGTTAGCTCCTCGACCGTATCCTAAGGCAATACCAAAAGTATCTTTCGCTTGACCAGGTAAAGGGTAAACTGGCAATGTTACTTCTTTACCATTTACTTTAACTGTCGCTAAATTCAATCCATTCTCTTGATCAAAAGAAGTAGCATAACCTGCTTCTTTCATTTCAACTGGATTCATGGTAATGTAGTTGTCCCAAGTAACTTTCGTTAATGGATCAGGTAACTCTTGTAACCAAGGGTTATTTGCATGCATACCTGTTCCAATTGCAGCTTTTTGGTATAACACCACTTCTTTCGCTGAAGTTTTTGGCAATTGTGCAGCCAAGCCAGTTAAAGCAGCTTCGTTAAACGTAAGTGCAACAGCAGGAGCTGGTACATTCATGTCAACTGAACTGTTGTGCGTTGCCATACTCCAATAAGTATGGAAATCTGCATATTGCGTTTGCATTGGGAATCCGTTAGTTTCCCAAGTACGCTGAATATAATCGTATGCTACTTTCGAATCTTTTCCAGCTCTAGAAGCTTTACCAGCCCAAACAAGGAAAGACTCTAAAGAAGAAGCTGTATTGAACAATGGACGAATTGTCGGTTGACCAACAGCATAATTAGTTGCTTTTGCATTGAAATCATTCCATCCTTCAAGAGCATGGTGATCTGGCGCAATATATTTACATTTAGAAGCTGTTTCATCAGCATGTGAAGCAAAAGAAACGGTAGTTGCAACTTTTGCAAGTGCTTCACCAAATTCTTTTCCTTTTGGATGCGTATAAACTGGATTTACACCAAGGAATATAACCGCTTCAGAACCATTGCCAGAAATAACGTTTGAAACAAACGTATTCATTTTAGCATCTTCAGATTTAAACAAGTTAATCGTATTGTTAAGATCAATTGTCTTACCATACGCTCCTATCTCATTGTTTAATTTGTTTGCTAAAACTTGAACTGCTTTATTATTTGATCCTGCAACAACAATTGATTCGCCTTTAGAAGCTTTCAATGACTTAATTGCTTCATCAGCAACTTTTGCCGTTTCTTTATCCAAATCAACTGATACTCCTGTTGAAACACCATATCCATTTTTAAGGATGTAAGCTAAGACATTTGCTTGTTGTGATGGCTTAATCATTCCACGGTAATCAGCATTTGAACCAGAAATTGACATCACTGACTCAAATTGGAAATGCTTAGACATCCACTCTTTATCTTCAGGATTGCGGCGTGTACCGTATTGTGTTGCGAATTGAGTAGGTAACAACCAAGTTCCTAAGAAATCAGCTCCAACAGAAACAATTGTTTTTGCTTTCGAGAAATCATAATCAGGAATTAAATTCTTACCAAAAGTCGCTTCATTCGCTAAACGCATACCAGCGTAAGACGCTGCGTCATATTGAATATGTTCAAATTTATCAGAACCTTCAGTCGCACCAATTGCAGTTGCAAATTCCGCAATTGCCATTTGAAGTGAAGGACTAATGATTGTATTTGACACTAATGTTACCTTCTTCGCTGATTTTAAAGACGCTTTCAATGAGTCGTCAATCTTCGACCAAGAAGTTTGTTTTCCATTTGAAGTAGGTCCTTGCAAACGAGCGCTATCATACAAACCTAAAACTGAGGCAATGATTTGAGCGTTTGTACCACCATTTGTGAAACCAAAATCTTTGTTTCCTTTGATGTAAATCGGTCTACCTTCACGTGTTTTAACAAGTATGCTTGCGTAAGATACACCATCATAATAAGTAGAAGCATACCATGTTGGCATACCTGGCATTACATTTTCTGGCTTATTTACGTAAGGAATTGCTTTGGTAACTGGCGCTTCACATGCCGCAACAGTTGCTGCTGCCACACTGAATCCAAGAAATTTCAAGAAATCACGTCTAGCTGTAGATGTCTCTTTTAAGTTTTCGTCACCAAGGAACTCTTCAACTGACATTTCAGCTGGAAATTCCTGCTCTCTTGATTTAAGAAACTCTGGTGTCTCCTTAAGTTCTTCAAGACCTTTCCAATATTTTCTAGTCATTCCCATATGCTATAATTCGGCTTCTTCAATTAATAAATTAATAGTGGCATTTAGCACACTCCCATCCACCTAATTCATTCACGGTAACTTTACCATCTTCTAGGTATTTACCATACAACGATTTATCATTGTTTAGCAAACGTTTGTGAATTTCATTATAATATCCATTATTCTTTGAATCGATTGAACCAGTTGAAATTTCTTTCGCACCGTGACACTCGATACACCAACCCATGGTTAATGTTGGCTTAGTCAAAGGAATGTTCCCTTCGATTTTATTCAAGTCACCAACTGTTTGCACTTTTGGAGTCTCTACTTGCTTTGTCATATCACCATGACACTGTTTACAATCAATACCACCAACTACAACGTGTTGTGAGTGGTTGAAATAAACGTGATCAGGAAGAACGTGAACTTTATTCCAAACAATTGGCTTAGATTTTCCAGTGTATTTACCCGCTCCTGATGGATCCCATCCTGCTGCGTCGTATATTTTTGCAATTTGCTCTTGTTGCGCCGGGGTACGTCCGTTCACTTGTTTGTGACAGTTCATACATACGTTCACGGATGGAATTCCCGCTGATTTTGATTTTTCTACTGAACTATGGCAGTATTTACAATCAATTCCGTTCACTCCAGTGTGAATTGCGTGAGGGAAAGCAATTGGTTGGGATGGCTGATAATTCTCAACTACACCAATGCTATACAATCCTAAGAAAAGTGTAACGATTAAACCGATAACAACTACTAATGTGCTAACTCCAACATATGTTTTGTACTTCCAAGCCCATGCTTTTAGTTCTTCAGCATACGTTAGATGATCCATTGAATCTTTTCCTTGAGCTTCATTCGCAGCAAAATTTAACTGACGACGAACACCACCAACAGCCAAAATAATTGTAACAAAAATTACGCTAAGGATAATCCACATCCATCCATTTGAATCTTCTTCTTCAAGAGGATCGGCACCTGTCACATCTCCTGCCGCACCATCAGTTCCACCTGCACCAGCAGCTGCTGGATCTGTAACGCCATCTACATATTCAAAAATAGCATCAATCTCTTCCTTTTTTAATTCAGGAAAAGCACTCATCGCAGTTGGCGACCATGTAGATACTGTTTGAGCATATGGATCTCCGGCAGCAGCAGTTTGCCAGTTATTAACCCATTGGTAAATGGAACCTTCTTTTGCCCCACCATCCGTCCATTTTTGACGAACTTGGAACAATTTTGGTCCAGTACCATTTTTGTGCGGTTGGTGACAACTTGCACATTTTGCCTTAAATAGGGCCTCCCCTTGGGCATTAGCTGTGAATGTTCCGGCAAAGAAAACAAGCATCAATGCGCTAAAACACCAATTTGATAAGTTTCTAAACATCTGACTTCTAGATATTTTCATGTAAAAAACTGTAAGTCTTACTCCAAAAATCGACTTTTTGGCTGTCGCAAATTTAGAAGAAAGGTTATATTCTATGACAGTTTTATGACAAATTTCTCATCATTAAGTCTAATTTAAATTCATTCTAAATAAACGTCAAAAGAGTGCAAGACTAATTAAATTTACATCCCTCTCATTGCAAAGAGTTTAGAATGACTAATAATAAAGGCGGCACAAAGTTTGACAAAAGATTTTGTAGATTTGTAATTGTTAAATTAATCAGAGCATTATGCGTAGTACCATTTATATACTTTTTAACCTTATCGCATTTTCTGTTTTTTCACAAGCAGACAATGTTAAAATCATCAAAGACGATCGAATTGAATCGCTGGTAAGACAAAAAAGTGTGATTATACCGCCAGCAACTTCTCCACAAATTAATGGCTATAGAATTCAATTAATATTTGATTCGAATAAACAACTAGTAGATGATGCTCGCTCAAAAGTGGTTTCGTCTAACCAACATTTAGATACATACATTCTTTACAACGCTCCTCATTTTGTTTTGAAGGTTGGGGATTTTCGTTCTAAACAAGAAGCTGAAAAAGTTAAATCATCTTTAGTTAGAGATTTTCCTGCCTGCTTTGTTGTGCGGGAAATGGTTAATCTTCCTAGAATTGATTAATTGGAGAAGAGAAACACATGAATGTTGAATTAAATAAAAAATATAAGCTGTGTTCACACACCATTATCAAAGCCATATTTGAAGAAGGTAAAACTATAAAACAATATCCGCTTCGTTCGATTGCCTTAGCCATTGAACCTGATTCAACTAAAGCAGCATTTCAACTAGTCATTTCAGTCCCGAAGCGTAATTTTAAAAAGGCACATGACCGAAATCGTATCAGACGCCAACTAAAAGAAGCGTTTCGACTCAATAAAGGAATTTTGGAGGAAAAATTAATTGAACAAAAACAACAGATTGCTTTATTTCTAGTTTATACTGAACGAACACAATTAGAATATAAAGTACTTGAATCAAAAATGAAAAAATTAATTCAACAAATCACAATAGAACAAGGCCATGTATAAAAACAAAATTAGCGTCCTACTTTTTACCTTATTTCTTAACTTCAATGGGGCTTTTGGACAATCAAATGGATTTGAAGTATTAAAAAGTCTTGAATTGATGGATCAAATCTATCAACATTTAGAAATGTACTATGTAGATGAACCACAACCAGGAAAAATTTCAAAAACTGGTATTGATGCTATGTTGAAAGAACTCGATCCTTACACCGTTTATTATCACGAATCAAATATTGAAGATTATCGTTTAATGACAACAGGTCAATATGGTGGAATTGGAGCGTTGATTCGTAAAATTGATGATTTCACCTTCATTGCTGAACCATATGAAGGAAATCCGGCATATTCATCTGGACTTAGAGCAGGTGATAAAATACTTTCAATTGATGATAAAAGCATGAAAGGCGTTGCTTCTGACGAAGTTTCATCTGCACTGAAAGGACCAAAAGGGACGACTATTAAAATAGAAATTGAACGTGAAAAAGAAGGTAAAAAAATTATTTCTGTAACGCGTGATGAAATTAAACTTGCTGATGTTCCATATTCTGGAATGTTAAACAGTGCAACGGGATACATTAAATTAAACAGTTTCACTCAAACTGCTGCAAGTGAAGTAAAAACTGCTTTCACCGCTTTACAAGGACAAGGAATGAAAAACTTGGTGCTTGATTTACGTGGTAATGGCGGTGGACTCTTAATTGAAGCGGTAAAAATTGTAAACATGTTTGTCAAAAAAGGAGAAACTGTTGTTACGACTAAAGGACGCGTAGCTGAAGAGAATCGTGTCTACCAAACATTAGAAAATCCGATTGATTTAACAATTCCAATAACAATTCTAATGGATGAAGGCTCTGCTTCTGCTAGTGAAATCGTTGCAGGAAGCATACAAGATTTAGACCGTGGGGTAATTATCGGAACAACTTCATATGGGAAAGGATTGGTGCAACGCACTTACGACTTAAAATATGGATCGAAAGTAAAATTAACTATCGCTAAGTACTATACACCATCAGGACGTTGTGTTCAACGTTTAGAATATTACGACAAAGAAGATGGTAAACGTCCAACCGAAATTCCTGATTCACTAATTAAAATATTCAAAACGGTTAATGGAAGAGATGTTATTGATGGTCGAGGAATTGAACCGGATGTAAAAATAGACGAGCGTGAAATGAGTCGATTAACTGCAACAATTTATTCGAAGAATTTTCTATTTAATTATGCAACCAACTATTTCTACAGTCACCCTGAAATAGCTCCAGCTGGAGAATTTGCATTGTCTGATAGCGATTACGAAGCTTTTAAAGCTTATGTTTTAAGTCAAGAATTCACCTATTCAACAGCTTCTGAAGAAATGTTGAAGAAAATGAAAGAGACAGCCGAAGAAGAGGGTTTTTATGAAGATGCATCTGCCGAATATGAGGCTTTATTAACTAAGGTTCATCCTTCAAAAGAAAGAGATTTAGAGAAATTCAAAAATGAAATAACTGAACTACTTGAAAATGAAATTGTTTCTCGTTACTACTTTCAAAAAGGTAGAGCAAAAGATGCATTTCGTCATGATCCAGCAGTGAAAAAAGCAATAGAAGTAGTTGAAAATGTAAGTGAGTATAACACTATTTTGAAAAAATAACCGTTAGTTCAAAAAACTACGCTTACTATGCCTTATCGCAACCTGGGTAACAAGGCTCATACATATATTCATTTATCATCCATTTGTGGAATTGCGATTGGATTGCCATTAAATAAGGTCGTCCTATCTATTTCTCTAATGATAGGTTTATTGAATTTAATCGTTGAGGCAAACTTCAGAACGTATTGGAATAATCTTAAAGAAGCTAAAATTACTTGGCTGATTGGTAGCTTCTGGTTACTGCATGTCGCAGGACTTCTTTGGACAAGTGAAATGAATTTTGGATTAAGTGACATCCGAATAAAATTACCATTGATTGTCATTCCATTGATTTTAACATGTAAACCGATCACTGAAAGAAAAGAAATCAATTATATATTCTTGTCATTTATCGGTTCCTTGATATTTACATCATTTTATAATTATTTATCCTACACCGGGATAATTCATGATTACAAATACAATGACATAAGAGGTTTATCACTTTTCGGTTCGCATATACGTTATGGGATCCTAATAGCTATCGGCGCAATGCTCTCGTTGTATTTATTTTTCTCGCAACAAAAAATCAAATGGCTTTGCGCCATGCTCTTTGCTTGGTTTGCATTTTACACGTTTTATAGTCAAATTATTTCAGGAGCATTAGCATTTGGTATTGGTGTAATTGCTTATCTGCTTTTTTACATTTACCAATACAAACGTCAATTATTCATCCTATCGAGTCTTGTTTTAGTTTTGCTGCCGACTTTTGTGCTTGTATATATGTATCAATCAAAAGAGACTAAACCAGCAAAATTGGACTTAACAGCACTTGATCAAACAACCAAAAAGGGGAACGCATATGTTCACAGTACGCTAGGTAGTCAGCATCCAAATGGGCAATACATATTTGTAAATCTTTGTGAGGTAGAATTAAGAGAAGAATGGAATAACGTTTCAACTTTCGATTACGATGGCAAGGATAAAAAAGGTCAAATTCTTCGCTACACATTAATGCGCTACATGACCTCGATGGGATTGAAAAAAGACGCTCATGATTTTAAACAACTGCAGCAGTCAGATATCTTAAACATTGAAAATGGCAATGCAGATATCAATGATACTAAATCAGGTATTTTAGCTCGCGTTAGTGGAATTCGTTTTCAAATTCAAAACAACATTGATCCAAATGGTCATTCTTTGCTACAAAGAATCGAATACTGGAAAACAGGATGGCAAATCGTAAAAACAAATTGGTTAATTGGCGTTGGAACCGGTGATACTCAAGTTGCTTTTGACAAACAATATGACCGCGACAATTCCCCTTTAGTGAAGGAAAACAGGTTACGAGCGCACAATACTTATTTAACGGTATGGATTACCTTTGGAATAATTGGAATAGGATTGTTTGTTTGGCTGATTGCATTTTACCTCAAAACAAGTCTTCTTTTAAATCATCCGCTTGCCTTTGTATTTATACTGATTGCCTGTTCCACCTTCCTCATTGAAGACACCTTAGAAACGCAAACCGGAGTAACACTATTCGCTTTCTTTTATGCCCTATTAATTGTAAAAATTAATCCTTATCGTTCTTAAAGATATTTTTCACTTCCTTGCCAAGTCGCTGAATTTTCTCCATCCCTGCTGAAATTGCATTTGAATCAAATTCTTCATAGTTCACATACAAATTATCCATTTGATTTTGAGATGGGTAAATCAATATCTGATCATTATCCACATAGCCCTTCTCCAATTTAGTTGGAAAAGAATCTACAGCAGAAGAATAGGACACCCCTCCGCTTCTTGCTGAACAGTATATCATTAAATTATCATTCGATTTTTTACCATGTAAAATAAAGAAATCATCAACCTCATCAATTTCATATAATTTTGTGTGTCCAGCATATCTGCGTGACTCAGCGATTTTCCCCCATTTTTCAAAAGTAGATGTGGTTGCATAAAGATCTATAGGAATGTTTAACTCTCTTCCTAATCGAATAATTCGTTCTGTCCATTCAATGAAACTCATTTCCAATTCAGCCAATTTTGGACAAATCACAACAATCTTATTGTAGGCTGCCGAAGGGCGATTTAATTGACAGAAAAAGATAGTTTTATCACATACTGATAATAAATGATCTCGATCATCGCCAACAATTCGCTTTAGTAAATTAATGTTTTGGCTGTCATTGATTACAACTATGTCTGCCACCAGTTCTTTTGAAACACGTGCAATTCCACTCGAAAGATTATGGTCAATCGTTGCAATTGTATTCACCTTGGATTCTCCTCCAGAAAAATGCTTGATGATATCATCCAAATGGCGGCGTGCTCCCTTTATCATTCTTTCAGCCATTTCATCGTTTGGATAAACACTGACTACCGAAATAGGATTGAATACTTTGCGATTGGTAATCAATATCGAAAAATCTAACAGCCTTTCATTTCCTTTCAATTGATTAATGGCTAACAATAAATGCTGATTACGCAACTTGGTTTCATTCACAGAATCATCTTTATCGGCCAATTCAATTAAAAGTTTTTTCCCTGCATTTTCTGTGACAAATGAAGCGGTCATACAGGTAATTAAAATCAACAAAATTGTGGCGTTTACGATTTTAATTCCAAGAATTTCATTTTCATATCCCACCATAATAATTGCCAATGTTGCAGCAGCATGAGAAGCACTTAAACCAAAAATGATTTGTCGCTCAGTTCCCGACATTTTAAAAATTAATTGCGTTACAAATGCGGCCAACCATTTACTGAAAATAGCGAATGATGTTAAAACGCCTGCAATGATGAGCGACCAAGTACCATCAAATAGTACTTTATAGTCTACTACCATTCCGACATAAATCAAAAAGAAAGGAATAAACAAGGCATTTCCAATAAATTCAATTCGATTCATTAAAGTTGAATTGTGGGGTATCAATCGATTCAATACCAACCCTGCTGTAAATGCTCCAATGATATGCTCAACACCCGCCACCTCTGCTAAAAAGGCAGCAAAAAAGACAACCGAAAGGACAAAAATAAATTGGGCATTACTTTCACTTTCCAGTTTACTGAAAAACCACTTTGCAACTCTTGGGATAAGAAAAAACATAATCCCTGAGAAAATAATAAGGGATGTTATCAATCGCAACCAAAATGCACCATCGAGTTGACCATGGGCTGAACTTGAAATCACTGCCAAAATAATCAGCACGGCTGTATCGGTTAAGATCGTGCCGCCTATAGTAATTGCGACTGCAGAGTTTTTCGTTAAGCCGAACTTGCTAATGATTGGATAGGCAACAAGAGTATGCGTTGCAAACATACTCGCAGTCAACCAACTTGCGGTTTGACTCATTCCTAAACCATAATAACAAATCGGAAATCCTAAGGTAATCGGTATTAAAAATGTTAAGGCACCAAAGGTCAAACTTTTACGCAGGTACTTGCGAAATTCATTCATATCCAACTCCAATCCAGCGATGAACATGATATATAAAAGTCCAATTGTTGAGAATAATTTAATTGAACCTTCCGATTCCATTGTTTTCATTCCAATAATTCCCAAAGCATGAGGTCCGATAATTACACCAGAGATAATCAAACCAATAATGGATGGAATTTTCATTTTCCTCAATAAAATCGGAGAAAGGAGAATAATAAAGAGTAAAAGTGAGAACAAAAGCACTGGATTCTTCAATGGAAGATGAAATTCTTCTAAAAGATGTGCTACAAAATAATCCATGTCTCTGCTTTGAGGTCCAAATATACCATTTTATAGAATTGATAATACTGAATTAAAGTGACTTCTAAACTGAATTCACTAACTTTGCAAAAAAAATAAGCTATGCGCTTCGAATTATCCAAAGATTTTCTTGAATTGCTTCGTTCCAAAATTGAGGAACAAGACCTTCTATGGATAAACGAGAACCTACTTGGTCTTCACTTCGCAGACATCGCTGAAATACTAGATAAATTATCCAACGACGAGGCAAAATACATCTATTTTCAATTAGAAGAAGAAGTTCAAGCCGACGTTTTAATGGAGCTAGAGGAAGAGGTGCGTGATCGCTTTTTAGCATCACTTTCTTCCAAAGAAATCGCAGACCAACTCGAAAATCTGGATTCCGATGATGCTGCCGATATCTTAGGTGATTTATCAGATGAAAAAATCCAAGAAGTCATTTCTCACATGGAGGATGATGAAGCCGCAGAAGACATTGTAGATCTATTGAACTATGATGAAGATACTGCAGGTGGATTGATGCAGAAAGAGTTCATTCAAGCGAAACTTGATTGGCCAGTTGACCGTTGTTTAGTTGAACTGCGTCGTCAAGCAGAAGACGTAGAAAAAGTCTATACCATTTATGTTGTAGATGATTTAAACAAGCTTGTTGGGGTTCTTTCTTTGAAGCGATTGTTATTTGCTTCTCCAAAGACAAAAATCATTGATTTATATCAAGGCAAAAATATTATATCGGTTAAAACTTCCGATGACAGTGAAGATGTTGCCAAGGTAATGGAGAAATACGATTTGGTTTCTGTCCCGGTTGTTGATTTACAAAATAAACTAGTAGGTCGAATTACCTTAGATGACGTTGTGGATGTTATCAAGGAGGAAGCAGATAAAGATTTCCAATTGGCATCGGGTATCTCTGAGCGTATCGAATCAACCTTTAGTGTTTGGCGAATTACGCGTGCGCGAATTCCTTGGTTAATTATTGCTATGTTGGGTGGGACATTAGGTGCTCAAGTAATTGCAAATTTTGAAGTTGGGATTACACAAATTCCTGCCTTGGCTTTCTTTATTCCATTAATTACAGCGATGGGTGGAAATGTAGGTGTACAATCTTCGGCAATTGTTGTGCAATCACTTGCAAAAGGAAATGATCAATTTGGAAGTATCATGCAAAAACTCTCCAAAGAAGCACTCGTTGCGCTTGTAAATGGATTAATTCTATCCTCAATTATATTTGGAATTGCTTATTATTTCGAAAATTCTACATTGGGATTAGTGGTAAGTATTTCACTTTTCACCGTAATCGTATTCGCTGCCATCTTTGGAACGCTCATTCCTTTGGTGTTAAATCACTATAAAATAGATCCAGCATTAGCTACCGGTCCGTTCGTCACTACGCTAAATGATATCGTTGGATTGTTTATCTACTTCACTATCGGAATGCTGTTGTATCAAATTTAGCATAGACAACTTGGTTTTAAGATTTGCTTCTTGGTTCAAAAATTAATACTTTAGTTATATGGAAATTCAATTTCAGTCAAAAAGTGAAAGTAATAAACAACAAGAGCAGGCCTTCTTAGCTTTGAGTCCCGTTGACCGTTTTATTGCCTTTATTCGTCTTTCAAATCAAATTTTGAAATTCCCAACGAAAGCAAGTACCGAAACTAAAAGTAATTTTGTTTTAGAATTGAAGAAAAAATGCTAGACGATTGGGATTCAAATATTTTAACTTTTCTTGAGCTCTGCAACAAGCATGATGTTAGAATGCTTATGGTTGGGGGCGGTGCAGTTAATTTTCATGGGTATCAGCGTCATTCTGCAGATGTGGATTTCTGGCTCGAAACAACGAATGAAAACCTCTTGAAATTAATTCGCGTATTGAATGAAATGGGTTATGAGGTCAACGATTTTCCTGAAAGTGTTAAAAATCAAGAACAGAATATTTCAATGAAATTTTCACCAACGAGTATTGCAATTGAATTAATTACTCGATTTTCCGTTAATCGTTCATTTGATCAAGCTTATAATGAAGCAGAAATTGCTCAAGTTGAAGGTTATCCATTATTGAAATGGAACGTACTTAATTTTGATGATTTAATTACGAGTAAAATTAAATCATCACGGGCGAAAGATCTTCTTGACATTCAAGAATTGAAAAGATTAAAAAAAGATTAAAAAACTAAAGTTCAATAAAGGTTTAAGCCTAGCTGCATTTATTTTTTTCTTTCCTTTGAGCACGAATCCTTGAAACATGAAAATAATATTCCTCGATAGCGTACACACTATATTAGAAGAACGCATGAAAGCTCAAGGCTATACGTGTATTCTTGCAGCCGATTTACCGAAAGATGAGTGTTTGAAACTAATTCAAGATGCTGATGGAATCGTAATTCGCTCAAGATTTACCATGAATTCAGAATTTTTACAATTTGCTCCGAATATAAAATTCATTGCGCGATCAGGAGCCGGAATGGAGAACATTGACACAGTCTATTGTGAAAAACGAAAGATTATCCTGTTTAATGCCCCTGAAGGAAATAGAAATGCCGTCGGAGAGCATGCTTTAGGAATGTTGCTTTCGCTCATGAATAAATTGCATACAGCAGATCGAGAAGTTAGAACTGGAAAGTGGGATCGTGAAGGAAATCGGGGAATTGAACTGGATGGAAAAACAGTTGGAATCATTGGATTTGGAAACAACGGAAGCGCTTTTGCTAAAAAGCTACGCGGTTTTGAAGTGAAACTAATGGCCTACGACAAATATAAAAGTGATTTTGGAGATCATTTTGTCATGGAATGTACCTTGGAGGCAATTTTGCAGAATGCGGATGTAATTAGTTTTCATGTCCCACAAAATGAAGAAACCATGTACATGGCCAATCAATCGTTTTTTGATGCTGTTCAAAAATCAATCTTTTTGCTCAATCTCTCTAGAGGAAAAATTGTTCAAACATCAGCCTTAGTTGCCGCAATGAAGTCTGGGAAAGTTATTGGCGCTGGATTAGATGTCTTGGAATACGAGAAAAGTAGTTTTGAGTCCTTCTTTGAACAAGAAATTCCTTCAGATTTTTCTTACCTCTTGCAATCAGATCAAGTTATTCTAACTCCGCATGTTGGTGGTTGGACCAATGAAAGTTATTTCAAATTAAGTGCTGTGCTTGCTGACAAAATTATTGGTCATTTTTCGGAAGAATAAGAGTTGGCTTCGAGAGCCTCAGTCAACAATACATCAACTCACTCGCAACAAATTTCCAAAGTATAAATCCTTTCCGGTTGTAGTTTGCATCCAGAGTTCACTTACTTCTATTGATTTATGCTTGAAATAGCGATTGGCAAGTGATTTAATGGTATTGATTTCAAGTGTGGGCGAATAAGTGTTCATTACTAAAAAACCATCTCGCGAAAGCAATGCTGCTGCGGTTGACATTAATTCTTCAATTTTATCTTCCAACTTCCACTTCTCCCCTTTTGCTCCGAGTCCCCAAGCAGGAGGATCCATCACAATTCCTTTGTACTTATTACCCCTTTTTTGTTCTCGGGCAGCAAATTTCATTGCGTCCTCTAATACCCATTTGATATCAGTCAACTCGCTTTTTTCCATGTTCACTTTTGCCCAAGAAATCAATTGTTTGACAGAATCGACATGAATTGTATCAGCACCGGCGCACTTTGCCACGCAAGATGAAGCACCCGTGTAGGCAAATAGGTTTAAAAATTTATCGTTTTTAGCTATTCTTTTTTCGATGAATTCCCAATTTGTCTGTTGTTCAGGAAATAAACCTAGGTGCTTGAATTTAGTCAACTCAAGCTGAAACTTTAATGTTTCATAGCCAATTATCCATTTTTCAGGAGCGCTATCTTTGAGTTTTTTCCAAGTACCAGATTGACCACTTTTGGAAATAAATTCCCAATGCGCTAATTCTTTCCATTCATCAAAGGGTTTCCCTGAGTGAAAATAGGCTTGAACCTCTGGACGAATCGTATAAACAGTACCCCAACGCTCGAGTTTTTTCCCCCCACCAGCGTCGATTAATTCATAATCTTCCCATGCTAATGAGTAGGTTTTCTCTTGCGCCATGATAAATTAACGGGTACGAGGCATTTTCTTGCGACCCCCCATCATTTGCGCCATACGCATTTGATTTTTTGAAGGTGCCATTTTCATTTGACCTAACATTTGGTTGATTTGTTCTTTCATCATACCGGTGTTATCCAAACGTTTTGCTTCCGCCAATAATTTTTCTGCTTCCGCTTTACGACCAGTTTGAGCACAAATACCAGCTAGGTGCATACGAGCAACAGCATTGTCTTGTCCAGTTCTTAGTCCTAAACCAATTGCTTTTCTTAAGTATTGTTCACTTTTCGAAAAACCAAATTCATGTGTATTCATTACCGCTTGTAAAAACAACACATATGCATGCTGCTTGCGAGGAAGCATTTGCGGAGCACCAATTCGATTGATGTATTTCTTTGCTTTTTCTGTGTTTCCAACGCGCATTTGATTCAAGGCTAAAATCATATTTTCATTCCGGAAGAAAGACAAAATGATGATAGCTGTTACAAAAATGAAAGTTATTCCCCATCCCCAATGACCTGAAACGAACAAATAAACGTTAAAGAAAAGTGCTAAAGCTGCAATTGCGCAGCGAATAATAAATCCAGTCATAATTAATCAATTGTTGCAATACATTTTAATTCAATTGCGATCGGTGTTGGTAATGAATTTATCTCAACAGTCGTTCTACAAGGCATGTTATCTTTGAAATATTCAGCATATACGCGGTTGTAAGTATGAAAATCGCGTTTCATATTCACTAAAAATACTGTGACATCTACTAAGCTATT
The DNA here is from genome assembly GCA_021740745.1 of Crocinitomicaceae bacterium. Classification (GTDB taxonomy): domain Bacteria; phylum Bacteroidota; class Bacteroidia; order Flavobacteriales_D; family Crocinitomicaceae; genus M0103. The sequence goes on from JAIOZF010000014.1 coordinate 42,764, forward strand.
CCAATTCGATCCAGATTCTTCTAAAATCACACGAACATTGTCAAATACGCTTCTGCACTGTGCTTCAAAATCAAATTCGATGAAATTACCGTTTTTGTCTAAAGTTAGTCCTGGAACACCAGAATCAGTTGCATCTGATCCGGCAACTCTTGGTCCAACACCTGACAAAAACAATAGATTACCAACTTTTCTAGCGTGTGGGTAAATACCAACTGGCTTTGGCGCCTTGCTTGTTGAAATACGTGTTTGATCTGACATGCGTTTGAATTTTGCACAAATATAGGAAATTGAATTCGTGTAGAAGATATAGGCAGGCGAAAAAGCAAAAAGCGATCTTATCATGCCATTATTGACAATTTGGTATTATTTTTGTCTTGCGCGTTTCAACTTTTACGAATCTATGAGATACTTTAAATTTTTTCTTTCCGCTTTGATTTTATTAAGCTTTACGTCATGCATTGAGATTATTGATGATGTAACGGTAAAGAATGATGGTTCTGGAACAATGAAATACACCATTAATTTAAGCGCTAGCAAAGTAAAAATCAATTCAATACTAGCTTTGGATAGTTTAGATGGTAAAAAAGTGCCCTCAAAAGATGAAATCGAAACTAAAATTGCCTCTTTCATTCGCAAAATGAAAACCAAAACAGGTATTTCGAATGTGCTGATGGAAAGTAAGATGACTGATTTCATATTTAAATTTCAATGTGATTTCACGAGTATTTCAGCACTTCAAACTGCTCTAAAAGAGGTGATTGAAGAAGAAATAGAGGATAAAAATATAAAAGAATTAGACCACAAATGGATGTCATGGGACGGACAAAAATTAATTCGATCTATTCCAGATGTAACCATTGAAAAGACGAAAGAATTGAAAGCAGAAGACATTGAACTGCTGAAAACGGGTAATTACACATCTATCACACGCTTCGAAAGAGCAGTTGATCGATTTGACAATGCCAATGCAGAGTTATCCCAGAATAAATTGGCCGTTATGATTAAAACGAATCCATATTTGCTCTCACAAAATTATTCTTTGCTCGAAAACACAATTTATCTGACACCTTCGAAATAAAATGCGTTATTTTTGGTAAATTCGCACTAGATAAATTTAAATTTCGGCTCCAGCATGAAGCTTTTTTCCCTTTTACTTTTAATTGGCCTAACGATTAGTGCTTCAGCACAAAATTCAGAGTCATTAATTCCTAAGGATGCAGTTACTGTATTCAGTCTCAATAACATCCAATTGTTGCAGAAAATTTCATTAGACGAATTAGTGAAATATGAATTCATGGCTGAAATACAGCAAGAATTATTCGATGGTTCAACCTCTGGAAAATCCATCAAAGATTCGGGTATCGATTTCGAACAAAAACTAAATGTTTTTTACGGAAAAGGTTCTGATTACGAAATTAGTGGATTCACGTTTGGAATAAAAAATAAGGAAGCTCTTTTTAGCGTGTTTGATGATTTTGAAAAAGCTAAAAGTCCATATGAAGGAACAGAATTATATGTTTCATTCTTTAACAATCTTCTAATCAAAGGGAACAATGCCATTTTAATTCGTGTTGATCCAACTATGGAGAAGGTAGATGCAGTGACTGATTCTATTTGGTATGGTCGTGGAAATGAAAACCCATGGATTGAAGAATACTACAATGAAGAAACAGATGTTGAGGGAGAGGAAGAATTCATGGATATTGAGGATGATGGGTCTATGGAAGAAGAGTTGACGGATGAAACCTTAGATGTTTATTATCCGAGTGATGTTGAAGATCCTATTCGAAAAAATTATTATGAGTTACGCGATAGTGTTTTAGCCAATTGTCAACAGGAATACTTTTTAACGGTTACAGATGAATTGTTCAAGAAAAATTACAACCTTTTGCAACACGATTTGCGTTTTGCTGAGCAAATAAATCATGCCTCTGACGGTATATTTTATTTGGATAATTCAAGAAGTCTTCAAAACGCTCAAAATCTATGGTACATTCAAACAATGTTTCCTTCGTTATACCAAGATATTCGTGAACTGTATACAGGAAATGTTATTTTAGGTGACTTACATTTAAAAGAATCATCTGTTGAGTTTTTGGTTGAAGCCCGTTATGGAGAAGAATTGGGTTCAATTTATGAAAAAATGAATTCAACGAAATTCGATAAAAACACGCTGAAATATATCCACAAGGATAACACGGCTTTTTTTACCTACAACGTAGACCTGCGGGAGGCATATGAGCAAGCTTACAAGGTGATTATTCCTGTTTTAAGCGAAGAAAAGAACGTACAAGTTTCCTACAATTTATTATTGATTGAATTGCTAAATGAGTATGTGAATAAAGATGCCTTGTTCTCCACTTATAAAGGAAGTATGTTTGGATCTTTTAATGGAATTCAAAAAATTAAGACCAAGAAAATTGATTATGTCTATGACTTAACGACCTTCGAATATGAAGAAATTGAAGTTGATGCAGAAGAAGATATGCCAATTTTCACTCTAGGATTTTCAACAGATCGCGGTGATATTCCAGAAAAGGTTTTGGGTCATTTAGCTCGATTGACGTCACGCTTCAAAAACATGGGTGATTATTGGATTTATGAAGAAGCTATTTTGGATGCTGCTCCATTGTACATGATTCATCAGAATGGTTTATTTGTTTTCACGAATGATGAAGATTTAGCTAAAAATCATTCTTCAGGTTACGGTTCTTCTTCCATAAAAGGAACGTTGAGAAAAAACGCGAAGAAAAGTGGATTTATGTATAGCCATATCAACTGGGGACAAGCAATCGACAAATTCCCGAAAGATTTCTTCAGTGCTGAACAAAATGAGATCATAGACGCCATGCGTGGAAAAACTGGAACGATGGAATTAACTTCGTCAAATACAACCAAGATGAAAACGAATTTCAAATTGGTTTACAATTTTGATGGGAATTTTGAAAACTCTGGAAAGTACTTACTTGATTTAGTAAATAGTATTTACGTAATCTCCAAATAAGGATCCCATGTTCAAAAAGATTACGCTAATCGTCTTCTTATCCATTGGGCTTGCTGTTTTTCTTTATCTAAGACCCTATATTTTTAAAAAAGAATCACCACCACGAATGGAAGATCGGCTTCCAGATGCTGATTTCTTGGGACGCGCTTATTTACTTGAAGTAGCTCGAGAAACAAGTGGGATGATGTATTATCACAAAATTCCATTCCGCGATTTCATATCGTATGAATTTCTATTAGGTCAATCCAAAATGTATGGGCTAAATTTGCAATTGCCTGCTTATTTCTTTGCAAATGAAACAGGTGATTGGGGATCGCTATTGCATGTAAGTGATAGCAGTAAAATTCTTCAAGGAATTGAGCGCTTGCGGACATTAGCGGATGTAAGTGATACAACTATTAATAACCGTAAAGTTTATCGAATCCAAAAAGAGAATGCTTATTTGGCATATGACCGCAATTATTTGTTCGTTTATAAAGGACCAAATTTCAAAATTATTTTCAATCGAATTACTAATTGCAAACATGGTGATATCACCAATACATGGAAATCATTCTTACGTGAAAAACAATTCAAAGATCAGAAATTAGTCATTTATTCAAACTTAAAAAAATTTAAAGAAAACGGTCTCGAAACCGCCATTTTTGCGCACAATAGTGATTCTGTTAGTTTCACCTTATTAGCTTATGCCCGAAACAAATCACCACTCAATGTTTCAATGAAGGAGCCCGGGAAAAACTTACTTTCAGGAGATTACACCAATAAAATGTTAAATATCCATTTGGATATTACGAAACTTAGAGAAAATCCTGAAGACCCCTTGTACAAATGGATGATGAAAATGGGTAAGCGAATTAGTTTCCCGACTAAAGATTTTATTGACGCTTGGGAAGGTGATTTATCATTCCGTCAAGGTGGTTATCAAATTGTTCAAGAAACATACATCGAATCGGAACTTGATGAAAACTTTAATGTTACAGAGGTTGAAAAAGTAAAAGAAGTGAAAGTTCCAGGTTTCTCAATGCTCCTTTCCTTCAATAAAAATGGGAACCGGTTTATGAATAAGCTCTTTGCGAAAGGAATTCTTAGACAAGAAGAGAATTTCTACCGTTTCTTATTCTCGCCGCCCCTTCAAATGAAAAAATTAAAAAATTATTACATTTTTCATTCAGGACAGTACACACCTAAGACAGAAATAAGCGCGAAAAACAATGGTATTTGGACAACAAAAGGAACCAAAATAGATTTTAGTCTTGACAGTCTAAGTAAATATGAAGCATTTGGAACTATATACATTCCAGTTGATCGCTTGATTTCTAGAAGTCGCTTTTTCTAAGCCGTTTGAGTGTCTTTAAAACGTAAAATCGTTTTATGAATGTGTGAAATACTACAATTGTATTTCTCAGCCAACTGCTTTAAAGAAAAACCTTTCTCATTTCTGAGATAATGAATGCGTTTCTTTTGTGCAAAATCTAATGGATCAGGTCGGCCCATGGAATTGTTTCCTCCCTTTGGTCCGTATTTTAATCTCCGTTTCAGCCACAAATCAGAATTGTCTCGTTTCCCTAATTCAAATCCTTTGCGAATTGATTCACTGTGCGTACTCCACTTTAAGTTAGACACCTCATTATTTTGAACGTTGCCATCCAAATGCATGACAATTTTTTGCTTTTTGGGTGCTGAATTTGGAATAAACGCTAGAGCGACAGCTTTATGAGGATAAACTGTTTTACGTTTCCCGTTATCATCGATTAAATCGGTCATGAGAAAACCATTTATGGGATGTTTACGCAACATCTTCAATTTGTTTTCAAAGTTCATGGTGCGTCCGTTCTTAAACACTTTCGTTCTTTCCTTTGAGCGTATATTCCCAAGAGAAGACACCTCATAATCCGAATAACCGGGAATTGAATTCCATTCTTCCATGACAAGACTTTTTGAACTAACAACATACAATTCATATTGTTCGAGCCTAGAGTCTAAAAAGAAATAATACATCTTGTTTAACTATGTTGCTGAATTAACAAAAGAATAATATAGCTAATTAGATCCATAACCAAGTAAAGACAACTGAAGGAGCCTTTCAAACATTTAAGTGTAAATAACTACTTATAAAAATTAGTCATAAGGGATTGAATAAAAAGTAAATTAAAGGAAAATTAACACCATGGCGAAAAAGCAGCAAATCTTCGTGCTCGATACTTCTGTATTATTACATGATCATCAGGCAATCACTAATTTCGTTAAGAACGATGTCGCAATTCCGATAACAGTACTAGAGGAACTCGATAAATTCAAAATTGGGAACGACACTAAAAACTTTTCCGCTCGAGAAGTCATACGATTCATTGACAAGCTTTCAGGAAATAGTAGTTTACAAGAATGGATCTCACTTGGTAAAGGTTTAGGAAATTTCAGAATTGTCCTCGAAAATAATCCCCGTGAAATTAATGCTGAATACGTTTATTCCGTGGGCAAGAATGATCATAAAATCATTAATGCAGCATTATTTTTAAAAGAAACTGAGGTCAAGAAAGATGTCATACTTGTCACTAAAGATATCAACCTAAGAATTAAAGCGAAAGCCTTAGGAATTGCTGCGGAAGATTATGAAACCGG
>JAIOZF010000015.1 GCA_021740745.1 Crocinitomicaceae bacterium
ACGACTCAAGGATTCCTTTTAACTGCAATTGATGAAGATGGTCACACAAGTCAAATTGAACTAAAAACGTCAAAAGATTTGACCATAACTGGTGAATCGATTGAAGAAAATATTGCTAAAAATTTAGCAAAGACCGGAAACACCCCTTTTACAGTTGACGAATTGAACATCAATTTCTCACAAGCTTGGTTCTTACCTATTTCCAAAATAAATGAAGTTCGACGTGAAGTTTTAGAGCAATTGATGGATATTCGAGTGAAAGAATATCACCGCGAGGAAATTCAAATCCTAAAGACAGAGCATCCTTATCCTGAAGAAAACCTTGATTTCACTTACAATGTCTCCAATAAAATGGCGCGACAATTTTACCACCGCCATGGCGTGAAGGAGATTGAGAAAGCATTTGAATTGCAATGGGATCCGGGCAAGTCGCGCGTTATGACCACTAAATATTGTGTGAAATACGAATTAGGTAAATGTCCAATTTACCAGCGTGACACAATGGGTGAAAAAGTCAAAGAGCCACTCGTTCTGAAGCAAGGTGAAATTGAATACAAACTAAAATTCAATTGTAAACCATGTGAAATGGAGATTTGGGAAAAAGATGCTGAATTTGAAATTGAGGAAGAAGGTATTTGGGACGAACGATAAGCTTTATTAACAGTCCTTACAAACAGCTATTTCAAAAAATAGACCTTATCTTTGTTAAATGTCAGATACACCAAAAAAACAAGCTTTTGTGCTTCGAGTTCTTCAAGAGAAGTGTCCTAAATGCGGAGAAGGTCATGTTTTTGTTCAAAACTCAAGTTTCTTCAGTTTACCGGTTATGAATGACCATTGTGAAAAATGCGCGTATCGTTTTGACCGAGAACCTGGCTACTTTTTAGGAGCAATGTATTTGAGTTATGGCTTTGCTGTATTGCAAGGCATCATTACTTTTTTTCTTGCCTTGTTTTTATTTCCCGATCTACCCACTTTTTGGTCTATTTTTCTAGTTTTAATCGTCATTTTAATCTTTGGCCGGAAGAATTACAAATTGTCGCGGGTGCTTTACATCCATATTTTCCCTTGGTAAATAAGGGCTAAAATAATTTATTCAACATGTCTTTCAATATTGTTTTAATCGAACCAGAGATACCTAATAATACAGGAAACATTGGTCGATTAACCTTAGCGTCTGGTTCAACCTTACACCTCGTAAAGCCTTACGGTTTTGAAATTACTGATGCACGATTAAAGCGAGCAGGCCTTGATTACTGGCAACATATTGAATTAATTGAATATGATTCTGTTGCAGAATTCTTCGCAAAACACGCCGATAAAGAATTCGCTTTATTTTCAAGCCATGGCACAAAAAGCATTTGGGATATTCCTTATTCAGAAAATATGTTTCTAGTTTTTGGAAAAGAGTCAGTTGGACTAGCTACAGAAATTACGGATCTGTTTCCAGACAAACTATATAAAATTCCATTGTTCAGTGATAAAATCAGAAGTTTGAATCTAGGTAATGCAGTCGGAATTGCTGTATATGAGGGATTGAGGCAATTGGAGGGTGGAGATAGAGGTTAGATGTTAGAGATAGAGGGTAGATGTTAGAGATAGAGTCTAGAGATAGAGGCTAGAAGAGGTTGGAGTAGAAAAAAAGGGCATCAATATCACTTGATCTTTAAAGGCCTAGTGGATCTATCAAATGGAACGAGGCATGTTTAAAAAATCAGATAAAATGTCCTTCGAATTGATTTTCCCGATCAAATACTGAGCATCACATCTCTAATGCCAAGTACTTAGCTGTATAGGAAATATCCTTTGCTTTTTTAACAACTTGCTCTGGAGTTCCTTGCGCAATTATCATTCCGCCACCTTTCCCCCCTTCTGGACCGACATCAATTAAGTAATCTGCTACTTTGACAATGTCTAAATTGTGTTCGATCACCAAAACGGTATTCCCTTCATCTGCCAAGCGTTGCAACACTTCTAATAACATTCGAATATCTTCAAAATGCAAACCAGTTGATGGTTCATCCAAAATATAAAATGTATTTCCTGTGCTTTTCTTCGCTAATTCAGATGCTAATTTTATCCGCTGAGCCTCGCCACCAGAAAGCGTTGTCGACGGTTGACCCAATTTAACATACCCAAGTCCAACACTTAACAACGTTGCTAAAGGACGATGAATCTTTGGTATAGCCTCAAAGAAAGGAGTTGCAGCTTCAATGGTCATCTCTAAGACATCTGAAATTGATTTACCTTTAAATCGAACTTCAAGGGTTTCTCGGTTATATCGTTTTCCATTACAGGTCTCGCATTCAACATAGACATCAGGAAGAAAATTCATTTCAATCACCTTCATTCCTCCTCCACTGCATGTTTCACAGCGTCCACCTGATACGTTGAAAGAAAAACGACCTGCTTTATACCCACGAATTTGTGCCTCAGGCATTCCGGCAAATAAGGAACGTATTTCATCGAATACCTTTGTATAGGTGGCAGGATTAGAACGCGGTGTTCTTCCGATTGGACTTTGATCAATTTCTATTACTTTATCCAAATGCTCTAAACCATCAATTGACTTATAAGGTAAGGGTTTGCGAACACCATTATAAATATGTGCTAATAGAATTGGGTAAAGTGTCTGATTTATCAACGATGACTTACCGCTACCTGAAACACCTGTAATACAGCAAAATGTGCCCAATGGTATTTTTAAATCTACATTCTTTAAATTATGTCCCGTTGCGCCTTTCAAGGTCAAAAACTTCCCATTGCCTTTCCGACGCTTTTGTGGAATTTCAATTTTTAATTCTCCTGTTAAATATTTGGTCGTAAGTGAATCAACCGTATTCAATTCGGAAATTGGTGCGGCATTAATGATTTGTCCACCATGAATTCCAGCGCCTGGACCAATATCCACCACAAAATCAGCAGCTTCAATCATTTCCTTATCGTGTTCAACGACAATAACCGAATTCCCTGCATCTCTCAAACGCTTCAATGAATTGATCAAACGCGTATTATCGCGCTGATGTAAACCAATTGAAGGTTCATCCAACACATACAATACATTCATTAATTCTGAACCAATTTGAGTCGCCAATCGAATACGCTGTGCTTCTCCACCCGAAAGGGTTTTAGCGGAACGATGTAAAGTCAAATAATCCAAGCCCACTTCTAAAATAAAATTTAGGCGCGTATTGATTTCCTTCAAAATCTCTGTACCAATTATGAGCTGATCATTCGACAATTTAGCCTCCAACTGCTTAAACCATCCGCCCAATTCGATTAAATCCATTTGCGCTAAATCGCCGATATGCTTGTTGTCTAATTTAAAGAAATGGGCTTCTTTTTTTAAGCGCGTTCCTTCGCAACTTGGACAAATTTTCTTATTCATGAAACTTAAGGCCCAACGTTGAATCGCTGCTGAACTTTCTTCTGAGTGACGAGAAACAAAATTGATAATTCCTTCAAACGTAACCGTTGTGCTTTTGTTAGAACGTTCGATGTCCTCATTCCCATAAAGCAAAACATTCATTACTTCTTCAGGAATCTCCTCTAATGGAGTAGAAATTGAATAGCCTTCTTGTGTTAAAAAAGTATCCAATTTATCGAAAATCCAAGTACGCTTATAATCACCCAAAGGCGCTAACCCACCTTTCTTAATCGATAATTTTGGGTTCGGAATTATCTTGGTAATATCTGCTTCAGAAACCTCTCCTAAACCACTGCATGTTGGACAAGCACCATAAGGTGAGTTGAAGGAAAACAAACTAGGCTCTGGTTCTGGGTATGAAATTCCAGATGTTGGGCACATCAATGAACGGCTGAAATGGCGTACATTCTCAGTTTCAAAATCCATCACCATCATAGCTTTGTTACCATGTTTCATGGAAGTTATAACTGAATCGTAAATACGCTTCCGATCATTTGAATTTATTTGAAGTCGGTCAATTACAATATCTATATCGTGAATTTTATAGCGATCCAGCTTCATGCCGTGTTCGATATCCTTGAGTTGACCGTCGACACGCACTTTGGTGAAACCCATCTTTTGGATTTGATCAAACAATTCACGGTAGTGACCTTTTCGGCCTTTAATCTTTGGTGCTAAAAAAACAACTTTTTTGTCCTTGTACTGTTCAATAATTAAGTCAACAATTTGATCATCCGAGTATTTCACCATTTCCTCGCCCGTTTCATACGAATAAGCTACACTAACACGTGCATATAGTAATCTAAGGAAATCATACACTTCTGTAATTGTCCCAACAGTTGAACGCGGAGAGCGAGAAACCGTTTTTTGCTCAATGGAAATTACTGGACTCAAACCGTCTATTTTATCTACATCTGGACGTTCTAATCCTCCTAAAAATTGGCGTGCATAAGCTGAAAACGTTTCAATGTAACGGCGCTGACCCTCCGCGAAAATGGTATCAAAGGCGAGTGAGGATTTACCGCTTCCACTCAAGCCAGTAAATACAACCAACTTGTTCCGCGGAATCTTTAAATCAATGTTCTTTAGATTGTGCTCACGAGCACCGTAAATTTCAATATAACCGTCTTCGTTTTCTATCATTTTTGGTAGGAAGCATAAGGCTTCAAATTAACGTGTTCTTTTGGCAGTAAAAGTGTATAATCTTTATTTTTAATTGTCAATTTATTGCCTAAAATCCATGGATTTAACTTTCGAACAATTTTGTAATTAAATCCTTGAGCGATTGACCATTCAGCGAGGTTGGAGATAGATTCCGTTACAATAACATTTTTCGTATCAAATGGTTTATACAATTCTGCTTCTTTTACAAGATAACCGTATTTTTCAGGATTTTCAAAAATTAATTTCACTGCCAAAATTCGGTAAACATATCTACCCGTCTCACTATTCATGTGTGTGTCGAAATAATTGGTGGTGTATTGCCAGCGCATATCGCTTCGAACTCCTCCAATTCCTCTATTATAAGATGCTGCAGCAAGCACCCAATCTTTTAATGTGTCATTTGCATATTTCAGATATTCACATGCAGCCTGCGTAGATTTTTCAATGTTTAATCGTTCATCCACTTCGGCATTCATAAGTAAATCATGTTCTTTTGCTGTGCCTGGCATAAATTGCCAAAAACCTTGTGCACCAGCTGGACTAACCGCTTGAATCAAGCCACTTTCGATTACTGCTAAATATTTAAAATCATCTGGAATTCCATTTTTTTTCAAGATTCTTTCCATTTCAGGGAAGTAACGACTTGCGCGTTTCATGGATTGAATGGTTGCACTGTGATAATAGGCATTGACTAATAATTCTTTGTCAAGCCTTTCAATTATATCTTCATCTAGCAAATTGATTTTTTGTCCACAAAACGTCATTTCATCTGGCAAAGGAGGCAAAACAAACGGATCAGAAGGAAGCTCCTTGTTTTCTAGAGCAGCTTTCTGTTGACTTTCAGTGTTCCCGCATCCAGCAAAGAAGAAAAATAAAAGTAAAAAGGGAGTTATTTTCATTGGTACAATTCAGATGACGAATTTACCAATTTGCAGGAAGAAACTACTTATTTCTTCTCTGGAAATTTAATTGTATTTCGATACAAATATCCAAAAACAAGAACAAAGTAAATCGCGAAAAGTGCAATAGGATAAATGATGGCAGACTTAACCATAAAAAGCATCACGATTACCAATAAAAACGCTGCCAATCCAATCGAAAGGAAAACATACCAAACTTGAATGTCTTTAAAACCAGCATAAACTAAATGATGCGTAGTATGATCTTTTCCTCCCACCATCGGAGATTGACCTCTTTTCAGTCGATTAATGACAACCGTGAGTGTGTCTGCCGCAGCTGGAGTCAATGCTACTAGTCCAATAACAATTCCAACCCATGAGTGATTTTCTGTATAAGGGCCAACATTCCATAAAAACTTTACAGCAAAAAAGGCGACAAACAATCCTATAAATTGGCTGCCCGCATCCCCCATAAAAATTTTAGACGGATAAATATTATATTTTAAAAATCCGAGCAGTCCTCCAATCATACTAATCAACAGAATTGTCCACAAAAACCATAATTCATCAAAACCAGCTTCTTTAAAAATACACGCACTTGCTAAGCAGGACAATAGAACAAAAACAACTGTTGTAGCAGTAATCCCATCCATATTGTCGAGCATATTTAAGGAGTTCATAATTACAATGACCCAAACAACGGTAAGTAAAGCATCTACGTAAAAAACGTGAGTTAAATCAATGATAGTTCCTGTTAAGACAAACAATACACCACACGCTATTTGAATCCCTAATTTTATAAGTGGTTTCGTGTTATAAGCATCATCGGCTAAACCCATAAGAAAAGCCAGACAACCTGCACTGATTAGTCCAAGGTACTCATTATTGTGAAAAATATTTTGATCATTGAAAATAATTGAGAAAGCGATTGAAGAAAAAATAAAAACAATAAAAAAGCTAATCCCGCCTAGTGATGGTTTTGACTGATTACTCCAGCGAATAGTGATATCATTTTTATTTCGTATTCCTAAAGAATGAGAAAAACTGAGTAATAGCTTATTACAGATTAAGGATACAATAATACCCCCAATCAAGAAACCTAACAATATAGAGAACACTAGTAGCAAACTAATCAAATGGTGATTTAAATCCGTCGAAAGGTAATCCTTTTTTATCTTTCTCAGATATTATCGGTTGAATTATTTTCCAATCAATACCCAATTGTGGATCGTTCCATGAAATAGTTTCTTCATTTTCAGGCGAATAATAGGAAGTACACTTATATTGAAAAATGGTATTGTCTTCTAGAGTGGCAAAACCATGAGCAAAACCCTCAGGAATCCAAAATTGTCTTTTATTTGTTTCTGAGAGTTCAATGGTAAAGATTTTTCCGAAAGTTGGTGATTTTTTTCGCAAATCAACTGCCACATCTAACACAGAACCTTTTACAACCCTAACCAATTTACCTTGTGCAAAAGGAGGTTTTTGAAAATGAAGACCTCTAACTACATTTTTACTGGAAAGAGATTCATTGTCCTGCACAAACGTAATTTTTTTACCGATAATTTCTGAAAATATATTCTCGTTAAATGATTCTAAAAAGTAACCTCGGTGATCTCCAAAAACTTTAGGTTCTAATATGAGAAGTCCTTCAATGTTCGTTTTAACAATTTGCATTATCCTATTTTCTTTTAAAGAACTTTAAAAATCCCGTTTTCAGCGAGCGTTTATTCTTCTCTGATTCTTCATAATAACCATTTCCATAGCCATAACCATAGCCATAACCATAATTCGAACGTCGATGACTATTTATTCCATTCAAAATGACATTTAACTTTGTTAGTTGATTCATGTCGAATAACTCTTTTACACGATGTGCAAAGATACGTTTTGAAAAATGCGATTTGAATACATAAATTGGAATATCTGCCTCTGTCAAAATTTTAATACCATCAGAAACTAAACCAATTGGTGGATTGTCCATTATGATTACATCGAATTGTGTTTTTAACTCTTCAATAATATCTTTAAAACGATCACTCAAAAGCAATTCAGACGGATTGGGTGGAATTGGTCCGGCAGTAATAAAGTATAAATTCTCTATTTTGGATAGTTTAATGCAATCCTTTAATTCAAATTGTTTAGAAATTAGGCTGCTCATTCCTGCTTCATTTGAGACGCCCAATCCTAAATGGATTTTTGGTTTTCGCAAGTCCAAATCAAGTAAAATTGTTTTTTTACCTGACATCGCGATGATACCAGCTAAATTCAAAGAAACAAACGTTTTTCCTTCTCCAGAAATAGAGGAAGTCACTGCAATAGTTTTATAATCTCGATGAATATAACTCAGGTTTGTTCGAATCTTTCGCATCGACTCAGACAGCATTGATTTAGGTGCATCACCTACAACAAGTTGAGAAAATTCCATACCTGAATTGTATAAAGGAACGCCACCTAAAATACTAGCTTTAGATGGTAAAAGTTTGTCTAAATCCTCAATTAAATTTATCTCGTTAAAGGTCAGATATTTAATCAGCATTACCCCTAATCCTAGGATAGTTCCGAACATGATAAAAGTGACATAAATCAATTTCCTATTTGGTGAAACTGGAGTGCCATTAACAACAGGTCTAGTTAAAATTCGACTATTAGAGGAGTATCCAGCGTCAGAAATGGCATATAATACCTTTTTTTCTGTCAATAGTGTAAAATACTTTTCGTTTAAGTCTTGAATGTTTTTAAGACGACTAAATTCCATTTTCTTCTCTGGAAGTTCGAAAAATTCAGATTCATAACCTGTAATTTTGTCACGAATTGTCTTACTATTTACATATAGACGTTCTAAAATCGTTGAAATACTTTTTCGGATACTGCCAAGTTTCGTTTGAATACGACCATTTAGAACTTTAATTTCAGCATTTTCATCAGTTACTTGAAATAATAAATCTTCCTTTTTCTCTAACAAATCGTATAATGTTGAAATTTGGGTCGAAAGCGATTGCTCATAACTTTTTCCAAGCATTTCAGGCAATAACCGATATACTTCTAATCTATTTGGTTCATTCTTCAATTTAGAATTAACTTGATTAAGGGAACGAATCTCATCTTCCAACACAAATAATTGTTCTTGATATTTTGTGATGTTTGATGAAATGTCATCACCAGCTGTTAGAGGATCTGGGATATTTGACTTTCGTTGGTAAATCATTAAACTATCTTTCGAACTTTTCAATTCTCCCGATAATGAATCCAGCTGTTGATCTATGAAATTCAAAATGTTCTCAGAACCTTTTCGCTTATTTTCCTCATCATAGTTGACAAATGCTTCTGCAATTGCCAATGTTAAATCATGACATAATTGTGGATTGTTTCCTCTAAAAGTTACTTGTATTGTTTTGGCTATCGGATCAATAGGAACCACTTGAAGATTGGGCAAATAACGTGACGCAAATGATTGCACACTGTTAAAAGTAAAATACAACTCATTTTGATTTGCATCGGATAACAACTCATTCACATTTGAAGATTTTACGACTAAATCAAAATGGTTATTTTCAAAATGGTCATCAAGTTTACCTTTGATTTCGTTTCTTTTTCCATTGTGGGTATAGAACAAAGTGACCAAGTTACCATCATATGTCACATAAATTGGTACTCCTATCAAAGTAGAGTCTTTCAACTCAAAAGGCAACACATTAAATGTACTTGAATTATACTTTTCTTCAATTAACACTTGTCCCTTTGAATACAAACTAACATTGTAATTGATACGTTGGATAGCCTTCTCAAACATTAATTGAGACCTCATTAATTCAACCTCAGATGAAATATCATTTTGTTTGCTATTAATGTTTTCTATGTCGATAATATCTCTTGCGTTATCCTCATTGTCGATTTGGATAACCATTGTCGATTCAAAAGTGGGTTTTGTATATCTCAAATAGAAATATGACATTGAAAGGAAAAATGCAACGAATAAAACTGGCCACCACCAATAGCGTTTAACTATTATTTGCAGTATGAGTGGATCGTAATCCTTGTTAATAATAAAACCCTTTTTTTCCACTTTTAAAAATTGCTAAAAACCGTGAATATCACCAAAGCACTAGAGAAAATTGAAATAATTGGTGCCACTTCCTTTAGTACACCTTTTGTTAACTCAGCATTCGGTTCTATGTAGATATAGTCATTGCCTTGAACAATTATATCAGCATATTTTAATCCTTCAATCGTTGAAAGGTCGATTGTATATACTTTTCGTTCATCTCCCTCTCTTCTCATTAATTTAATTGAACGCGCCTTACCTCTTTCTGTAATGCCACCTGCTTGAGCTATAGCCTCCATCAAAGTTGTATTATTATTGAGAAGCGGTACTACTTTGGCATCGCTTCCGTTACCTGGGAAAACAATAACACGTTGATTCGTTACTTTTACTTGTACAAATGGTTCCTGGTATTGCTCTGCGAAACGTTTCTCTAAACTATCCTCGCATTGTGCAATTGTTAATCCTTCCACTAAGATTTCTCCAATAACGGGCAATTCAGCAGAACCTGTTTTACGCACTAAATATTCTTGACCAGAAGCAATTCCGCCTTTTGCATCTCCAACACCACTTATGCCCTCAACGATTTTCTTGCCATTATTTGTGGAAAGTGTAAAAGAAATTTTGTCATCTACCGAAATTCTATAGTCCTCTTTGGGTGCCAATGGAATTGAATCTGCTGAGGCACTTTCACCTTTAGGAACCTTGAACATTAAATTACTATTAATTCCACAATTGGCTAAAGAAAACATTAGTCCAAGCGCAAAAATCAAATTCCAAAAATGTCTCATTTATTATATTTAACGTTTTTATTATGGAGTAAATCCCAATAGTAATTTTCCATATCTGTGACCAATCTTTGGTAATGGAATTTTTCTTCTACGAAAGACCAACCATTTTGTGACATTATTTTGCGTTTTTTTTCATTTTCTATTAAAATGAGCATTTTTTCAGTAAATAAATCAAGCTGATTCAACGGAACAATAAAGCCAGTTTGACCATCATTTACGACATCTCTTACCCCACCAACATCAGTTGTTACTAGGGGAATTCCAGCTGCTTGTGCTTCGATTAAACTTACAGGCGTGCCTTCATTTTTAGAAGTCAAACAAATAATATCCATACCTGCATTAAAATTGGCAATATCCTTAATCCAAGAGGTCATAGTAATCACTTCTTTAAATTGACGATTAATTTGCTTCACTCTATGCTCTATCATTTCTCTTTCGGAACCATCGCCAACGATGAAGAAATGAACTTTTTTGCTTGTTGAAACGAGTATTCGTTCTGCAACATCAAGAAAAAAACCATGATCCTTTATCGCGGCCAGTCGACCAACAATGGCAACTGCAATCGTGTCTTCGCTTAATCCCAAACTTAATCTAACATCAACCCTAGTGTCATCGCTGGTTTGTCTAAACTTTGTAAGATCAAAGCCCAAGGGGATTACCTTAATTTTATCCCTTTTGGTAATTCGATGAATTTTCGACAATTCTTCTTGTTGAAGATTTGAAATTGCGATAATTCCACTCGATTTTCTTGCTAATCTTCTTTCTATTAATTTAAAAATGCTTGTCTTTAATTTCCCAAAATAGGAATGGAACACATGTCCATGAAAAGTATGAACTACCACTGGAACGCGACAAGCAAATGCAGCTCGACGCCCTAATGCTCCCGCTTTTGCTGCATGTGTATGTACAATATCTGGTTGAAACTCTTCAATAATTTGCTTGATTCTCTTATATGCTGCTCGATCGCTTTTGAAATTAGGCGTTCGTTTCATCTCAGGGATTAGAATCGGTTTCAACCCATATTCCTCCAAAATATGCAATGAATCGGACTCCTCTTCTTCGGGTAACCCACCGACTAATAGTGTCTCAAAGTCATCTGATATAAAACGTGTGAGAAAAGTTGCATTAAAGGTTGGACCGCCAATGTTAAAACGATTGATAATCCGTAAGACTTTAATTTTTCTTTGACCGCTCATCGATAATTAGAAATAGTGGCTCTTTTTTTGTAAAACTGAATTCAAAGTTAATCTTTAACATTTGTTTTACCATCATTTAACTGTTTAAAAAAAGCGTAAACTAATGTTTGAGGAATAAAAAATAACTAGAATTTTACCTAAACTTATCTTATGAAGTCCTTCTCTTTTGTTTTCTTCTTACTTCTTGCAAGTTCACTTGTGGTTTCCCAAAATACGATTCAAAGTGCAATTGATCAATTTTCATCTTCTTCGGAACTTCAAAGCGCATCGATTTCATTTTTAGTTACTGAAACAAGCTCGGGAAAAGTTATTGCATCTAAAAATGCCTTAATGACACTTCCAACGGCATCTACAGCCAAACTTTTTGCAACCGCTGGTGCAATTGAATTATTGGGAAAAGATTATAGACCAAGTACGCGTATTTATATCGATGGTCCGATTGTGAATGGTGTTTTAGATGGAAATATAGTTATACGAGGTGGAGGTGATGTCTCTCTTGGTAGTAAGTTTTTTAATGAAGAAGGTAAAGAAAATGCCTTTCTAAAACAATGGGTAGATACAATCAAAAAATTAGGAATTACCTCAGTTACTGGGAAAATTATAGCTGATGGTTCCGAATTTGGATATAACGGCGTCCCAGATGGTTGGGCTTGGACCGACATGGGAAATTATTATGGTGCCGGACCTTCGGGGATTTGTATTTATGACAATACTCTAAAATATTATTTTAAAACTGGCTCAAACGCAGGACAATTGAGTGAACTGCTGTATACAGTGCCTAAAATTTCCGATTTGGTATTTCGCAATTATGTGACAGCTGAAAATGTATCGGGAGACAATTCTTACATTTTTGGTGCGCCATTTTCCAATGATCGATTTGCAACAGGCTCTTTACCTCTCAATAGCACTAAATTCGAAGTGAAAGGTAGTTTACCTGATCCTGAATACCTGCTTGCGTTGGAATTTTCATCCGCACTATTAAGTTCAGGTGTTTCAATAAAATTGTTAGCTACTGGAGTTCGGAATTTACCGAAGGATCAAAAACCTAAATACGATGTCAATTCAAAATTGATTTATACACATTATGGTGCAACGGTAGGTGAAATTGCCAAGTTAACAAATATGAAAAGTGTCAACTTATTTGCTGAAGGATTGGTATGTTTAGTAGGCTACAAAACAACAAAAATGGGTACTACCGATGAAGGATTGCGCATAATTGAAACTCATTTTAAATCAAAAGCAACCCTGAATTCCCTTTTCTTAAATGATGGAAGTGGACTTTCACGTTCAAACGGCATCAGTGCGACTCATTTTTGTAATCTATTAAATTATATGGCGAGTTCAAGTAACTACACGACCTATTTTAACACACTTCCCACAGCTGGAAAAAGTGGAACAATTGCCTCCTTGTGCAGAGGAGAAGCCGGAGACGGGAGAGTTTTCGCAAAAAGCGGAACAATGAATAGGATTAAATCATACGCTGGATATGTCTATTCAAAATCAGGCAAAAAAATGACATTCTCTTTTACCGTAAATAATTTCAGTGGAAGTAGCTCTTCCATAACAGCCCAAATGGAAAAAGTATTAAATACAATTTCCTTATACTAATTCAACGGCTAAAATGTCTGTCCAAAATTGCTGAATTGTTCCACCCTCACATTTTATCATTTGTGGGACAATACTCGCAGGTGAAAAGCCAGGAGTTGTATTTACCTCAATAACATACGGTACGTTATTTACAATCATAAAATCAATCCGTGCAATACTTCTCAATTGCAATAAGTCATATACAAATTTTGCAGTTTCCTGCACTTTATCACGAATCGAATCTTCAACTCTTGCCGGGGTGATTTCTTGAGATTTCCCTTGATATTTTGCTTCGTAATCAAAAAATTCATTTTCAGTTGCAATTTCTGTTAAAGGCAATGCATGAATACCTTCTTTCTTTCTATAAACACCGCAAGTTACCTCTACCCCATCTAAGAAAGATTCAACTACTACTGTTCGACCTTCCTTAAATGCTAATTTTAGTGCTTCTGTTAATTCTGCTTCAGATTTCACTTTAGAAATCCCATAACTAGAACCAGAATCTGAAGGCTTAACAAATAATGGCAGACCTAACGTTTCAATTATTTCTTGATTAGAAAATTCAGCAGTTGAACGCAAGAATAATGATTTAGCAACAGGTATATTAAAACCTTTTAAAAATTGATTACAATACCATTTGTCAAACGAAAGGGAAGAGGCTAATGGTCCAGAGTTAACGTAAGGTATTTGCTGAATTTCCAACAAGGCTTGAATTTTTCCATTTTCACCAGGATCTCCATGCACATAAACTATAGCGGCATCAATTTTTACAGTTTCATTCGCATTAAAAGACATTGTACGAATATCAAAATCGTATTCCTCACCATGATAATTTGCCTTCCAACCAGATTCATTTAAAACAATCGAAAACACATCAAATCCATCTGGAAAATTATCAATAATTGTTCGGGCACTCTTTAACGAAATCTCGTATTCAGATGAAAATCCCCCACAAATAATCCCTAGCCTTTTCATTTCAATAAATTTTAGTCAAAATTAATGGCAAAAAGCATGTTTCAGGTTTCAAAAACTAAAAGTTATTGCGAAAGCATTGTTAACTATTCAGGCACAGACAAATTCAATCTTTTTTGAGTCAATCAATATTTTAAAAATCGTTTTCAAAGTACTATATTTGTTCAATCTTTTGAAAACTAACATACATAGAAACTGATGATAAGACTATTTCTATCACTTTCGATACTGTGCTTGATGTACGCATCAAGCTGGTCTCAAACCACAGTTATTTACAATAATGACTTTGAAAACGGGAGTAATCCTTTAACAACTTCGTTTGGAAGCGGGCCAAATCAATGGATACGATACTCATGCGCTGGAAATGGAGCATCTTCGCTTACTGGGTCAAATTCGCTTTACATAACTCCCGGTGGTGTAATTAATGGTTGCGGTCCTGGAGGGAAAGAACAACATGCATATGTAAACAATATTTCTGGAATTAGTTTTGCACTTGCAGAAACAGTAATTGATGCTACTTGTGCCGGTAACTTAGTTGCGAATTTTGATTACAAAACTGAAGGTGTAGCTTTAGAGGATTACACTGAATTAGTATACTCTACTGACAATGGTGTTTCTTGGATACCAATAACTGTATTATCAATTTCTTCAAATTGGACCGCTACTTCAATTCCTTTGCCGGCATTGCTTAATTTCTCTGTGTTCAATTTAGGAGTTCGTTTCACCTATAATGCCGCAACAGTTGTAGGTATTCCGCCAGCAATTGATAATATTAGTGTCACGGGTATTGATAATGTTGATCCAGTTATAACGACATGTATTCCAAATACTACATTGTATTTAGACAACAGTTGCAGTGTTTTTGCAGGCGATTATACCAGTCAAGTAATTGCATCAGACAATTGCAGTAGTGTTTCTGAGTTAACAATAACTCAATCACCTTTACCAACAGTGTTTGAATTTACATCACCTGGTCAGACACAACTTTTTACTATTACCGTTGCTGATGAAGCGTCGAATTCTTCTCAATGTACATTTACGATTACGGCTTTGGACACAACTAAACCAGTTGTTACATGTCCAACACTAAGTGGTTTTAGCTATAATGCTGCTTGTCAAGCAGCCATTCCAGATATTTCAAGTGGAATTATTTGGAGTGACAACTGTGTTTCTAATCCTGCATTGATGACATTCACACAATTGCCAGCAGCAGGAACAATAGTTACCACTTCAATGAATATCCTTTATACTGTTGAGGATCCATACGGGAACATTGGTACATGTGCAAGTAT
Source organism: Crocinitomicaceae bacterium (assembly GCA_021740745.1). Classification (GTDB taxonomy): domain Bacteria; phylum Bacteroidota; class Bacteroidia; order Flavobacteriales_D; family Crocinitomicaceae; genus M0103. Next base: position 15,371 of record JAIOZF010000015.1, read on the forward strand.
CTTCACTGTTGTTGACGATACTCCGCCAGTTTTAATTTGTCCTTCTGACGTAAATGCCAATTTAAATGCTGCATGTTTTGCTGTTCTAGATGATTTCATTCCAGCTGTCGTATCGACTGAAAATTGCTTTTTCCTTAATCCAGTTACTTTAACCCAATTACCCGTTCAAGGTTCATTGATAAATGTTCCTACCTTAATTACCATTACGGGAGAAGATGAGTCAGGAAATATTGGAACTTGCACATTCACTGTAACTCCAATTGATGCAATTGCACCTACAATTACTTGTCCGAGTAACACTTCAGTTGCAGCTAACGCAGCATGTGCACATGTAATCGGCGATTTATCAGGCACTATCGCATACAATGACAACTGCACATCAGTTGGATCAATTACTTTCAATCAGTCACCCGCATCTGGTTCTATTTTACCAACTGGTATGACACCGATTGTTATCAACATTGAAGATGCATCTGGTAATACCGCAACTTGCACTTACCAATTGACAGTTGTAGATCAAGCGGGACCTTCAATTACTTGTCCAGGTAATGTGAACATCACAATGGATGCAACGTGCTCAGGTACGATTGCTGATTATACAAGTGGGGTAAGCGTTTCTGATAATTGTTCTTCTATTGGAAACATTACACTATCCCAAAGTCCGGCGTCGGGTGCAACAATTAGTACAAACACGCAAATTATTATAACTGCAACAGATGAATTAGGAAACGCATCTAATTGTAATTTCTTCGCAATATCTATTGATGCCATTGATCCAACAATTACGTGCCCTAGTTCATTGAGCATGCCAATCAATTCAAGTTGTCAATATCCTGTTCCTGATTTGTTGTCACAAGTAAATATTTCTGATAACTGCACGAGTTTAGGTAATTTAACATTCACCCAAAACCCAACTGCAACCACAACTGGTAGTAGTTTAACTGCCGTTTTGTTAACTGTTCAAGATGAGCAAGGAAACCAATCTACGTGTGTCACATTGTTGATTCCAGATGATATAGAAGCTCCAATAGTTACATGCCCAAGCCCGGCAACCGTTAACAACGGAAGCAATTGCGACTATGTTTTACCAAACTATGGTACAACAACTTTAGTATTAGATAACTGTTCAAACTTTACAATTACCCAAACACCGTCGCCTGGCTCAAGCGTTCAAGCTGGACCAACATTGATTGATATCGAAGTAGCAGACGTAGTTGGTAATATAGTTACGTGTTCGTTTACATTGGACGTAAATGAAACAGTAAATCCAACGATTAACTGTCCTGCCAACATTGCAACGTGCGATCCAACTGTAACATATTCAAGTCCGGTTTTCAGTGATAATTGTTCAGCGACTGTAGCACAAACTGATTTGACAGGTTTGACGAGTGGTGATGATTTTCCTATAGGTATAACAACCCTTCAATATACAGCAATTGATCTTTCAGGTAATACACAAACCTGTTCCTTTACAGTTGAAATTTATGATTTTCCTGCAATTGCGACAATTATTGAAGATTCAATTGGACTTTGTGAAAGCACAAGCGCAGTTTTAACAGCACAAGCTCACACAACAGGAACTGGTGAATGGACATTATTAAGTGGTCAGGGAAATTTCAATAATCAATTCACAAATTCTACTGGAGTTAATAACTTGTCGTATGGTACGAATGTATTTGTTTATACCATCAGTACATTGAATTGCGGAACGACAAGCGATACGATTGTTGTTATTGCATCTCAACAGCCTTTACCAGCAAGTACACAAGATACCATTTTCGCTTGTGGTGATAACCTAGTTTCTTTATTGTCGAATACACCAATTTATGGTGTAGGTGCATGGACAACAAATGACCCATCAGCTTTAATTGGTTCAGTAAATTCATCGAATACAAGTGCAACGAATCTTTCCGAAGGTTGGTACAATTATATTTGGACAATTACGAATGGATCTTGTCCTAGTGAATCTGATACCTTAAAAGTTTACGTTTCAGTTTCGGCCAATATCATTCAAAATGATACAACCCTTTGTATTGAAAATGGCACAATGTCATTAACAGGAGCAGTTCCTTCTGCGGAGGAATCAGTATTCTGGAAGTTCATTCAAGGTGGAGGCGAAATTGAAAGTCCACTTACGAATCAAACGAATGTTTCTAATTTGAATCTTGGTGTCAATACAATTGTATATACCATTACTCATCCTACATGTACTGCCACAACAGATACTATTGACATTATTTCAACACTTTGTGAAGGATTTGACCCGGTATTCCCAACTGTTATAACGCCAAATCTTGATGGAAAAAATGATTTGTTCGTAATCAACTATTTAGAGAAGGTATATCCAGACTGTCAAGTAGTGATTTTTAACCGATGGGGTTCAATAGTATATGAATCGATTGGTTATGTTGAACCTTGGGACGGGACATTTAATGGTGAAGACTTACCGATGGGAACTTATTTTTACAAAATTGAATTAAATGACCCAGAATCTACCGTTTATTCAGGTCCAATCAGTATTATTCGTTAATTGAAGAGTTATGAAAAATCAATTTTTATATAGCATTGTAATGGGATCAATTTTATTGATTTCATCAACGTCAATTGCACAACAAGAGTATCAATTCTCGAATACTGCAAACAATCCTTATCTTCTAAATCCAGCGGCTGGTGGAATGTATGACGTTATGCAGTTTGAAGCATCATCCCGCATGCAATGGGTTGGATATGGCGGTGGACCAACAACAATTATGTTGAGTGGACACAGTCAAATAAAATTTGGTGGTGGAGAAGATAAAGTCATAGGTGAATTCAATATTCGTGACGAAAAGATGTTTAAAAACCCAAAATATACGATTGGAAAAAGTAAACATGTTGTTGGTGGAAAAGTTTGGAATGATGCAATTGGACCTTTTTCTAAAACGTCTATTCAAGGAAGTTATGCTTACCACTTACCCCTTTCTAAAAAATTAAATTTTGGTGCCGGTATTGGATTAGGATATAGCAATTTCAGACTGAATGAATCACGTGTCACACTTTATCAACAAGACGATAATACCTATTCCCAATTCTTAGGCAATACTTCATCTCAAAGCATGGGTGATGCACAAATAGGATTCGTTGTTTATGGTGAAAAATTCTACTTTGGAATCAGTGGTACACAATTATTAAAAAACAAAGTTGAATTATATCAAGTTGTCACACAGAGCAACATGAATCGTCACGCTTTTTTAGTTACTAAATATAGAATTGAAACTGATGGAAATATTGATATTGAGCCTTCGGCAATTCTAAAAACAACGTTAAATAGTCCAATGTCTGTTGATCTTGGGGCCCGCATAATCTATAAATCGAGTTCATGGGGTGGAATTCAGTTCAGAACAAATAACACTTTGGTTTTCCAAGTGGGAACAAACCTTGTTAAGAATTTGTATGTTAATTACAGTTATGACCAGGCAATTGGAAAAATTCGAAGTGCAGGAAGTGGAACGCATGAAATACAATTAGGATATTACTTAGGTCGTAACCGAAATGTTGACAAAGAATTGAAAGAAAATGAAGACGAATTATAATATAGGTCAATCAACTCAATGCGTTTAATTTATTTTATTCTCTATTTTTCTTTACCATACGCACTCCGTATTTTTTACAGACAAGTAAGAACTGTTAACTCTCCAAAAGAGTTTCTAGGTAGCACGATCTATGTGAGTAACCATCCGGCTTCTTTTATGGATCCACTGGTAATTGCAGCACTTCGCAATCCTATTGTGTTTTTCATGACCCGTTCAGATGTATTCACACCAATTTCAAGACCCTTGCTTTGGGCATCTCATATGTTGCCGATTTACCGCCAGCACGATGGTGTCGACACAAAGGATAAGAACATGGAAACTTTTGATAAGTGTAAAGCGGTTTTAAAAGGAGGTCGAAATTTATTGATTTTTGGAGAAGGCTTTACCGATGACACCCCTATCAGAAGATTAAAACCTGTCAAAAAAGGTGCAGCTCGCATTGGTTTTACGACTTTAGAATCGTTGAATTGGTCGAAAAAAATCTATATGGCGGCAGTGGGCAACAATTATACGGAACCCAATCTTATGAGAAGTGACGTACTCATTTCAACTTCGGATAAAATTTGTTTAAACGATTATAAAGAGTTGTATTTAAGCAATCCAAACAAAGCTATTAACGATGTGACTAAGTTGATAGAAAAACTGATGAAGGATCAAATTACACATGTAGAAGATGTTAATTTGACGACTTTTCATGAGCAAATCATGATGATCTCTCGCAAAGGAATGAATGCACGAAGTTATGATCCTTCAATTTCATTAAAAAGCCGATGGGAATTCTCTCGCAAACTTGCCCTTTGGCTGAATGACCAAGAAACACTAAATGAAGGATTGGTAGCATTGAAAAATGAATTGGATGCTTATTTCAAATTGATAAAAAAATTTAAAATAGCTGATCATTATATTTATGAAAAAAGCGAAAAGAATTCTGTTCATCGCTCTGTTGATTTATTGAAAATCATTTTACTATTCCCTCTTGCGCTTTTAGGCTTTTTACACTGTGGACTTATCTATTACGGTGTCAAACGATTCGTTGAGAAATCTTTTAAACGAAAAGTCTTTTGGGGCTCCACTAAATTAATCCTTGGTGTAGTCTTATTTGGATTGCTGAATATTCCGACAATTTTCTTGTTCGAAGCTTATATTTATCCAAGTTACTTGCTCGGACTAGTCTATTATGCTTTCATAGGTATCTATGGATTTGCTGCCTACCAATGGGTGTTGTCCATAAAAAGATTAAAGGAAAAAGGAGTAATTAATAAAGTTGATTTATCTAAATTCATTTCCAAACGAAAGGACCTTGAGAATAAAGTGTCTGAATTACTGAAGGAAATTTAATTCGTCTTTGCTGATGCAACAGCATAAATAATCCCCATTCCGACCATTAGAGAAATCAGAATATTGAGCATACTCATTTGCCAATTCCCTTGCTGAATTAATTGCATATTCTCATTACTAAAGGTGCTAAATGTGCTGAATCCACCACAAAAACCAATGATTAATAAATGGTTTAACCAGTCAGCTTTAGGTTCCTTTTGCACACCGTAAACAATAATTGCGAGCAGTAAACAAGCCAATGTATTTGAAATAAACGTAGCTAGTGGGAAGCTTGTTTTAATGAACATTGGAGTCGTTAATCCAATTGCATAGCGTAAAACACTTCCAAGTCCTCCTCCAATAAATACATAAAGCCAATTCATACTTAACCCTTGTTTATCCATTTCAAATATACAAAACGATAAAGAATAAAGGCGATTGAAATACCGAGTAAGGCACCTGCAAACAAATCGCTTGCATAATGCACGCCTTGGTACAAACGACTGAACGAAACTAAAAAAGCTATACTAAATAAGAACCACTTTAGTTTTGGGTATACTGCATTTAAGCTTAAACTAACAAAAGTAGCTAGTGCAAAAAAATTCGCTGCATGAGATGATACAAAACCATACATTCCACCTTTATAGAATTCACCATTAGCCTTCAAGTAAAAATGGAGTCGTTCTGTAAGGTCTGCATGATGAGATGGACGATAACGTAAAAACACATTTTTAAATAAATGTACAGACACTAAGTCAGCCAAAGCAACACACAGTATAGTGAGTATGACAAAAATTACCAATTGCTTTTTAGGTAAGGTTTTCCATGCGAAAAAAGCAATTAAAATATAAAGTGGAATCCAAGTGATACGCTGAGAGATAAACCAAAAGAAAGCATCCAAAAATGAATTACTCCAACCATTAACGGTCAGTACAATCATTCGATCAATACCTTCTAAATAATCAATCATTGTTCAAACGCTCCCAGATTATATCTTTTAATTCTGTCAGTCCTTTCTGTGCAACAGAAGATATAAAGATGTATGGAATTTTAGGTAAATCTTTTTTCATTGCAGCGATTAATTCATCATCTAACATATCAGACTTCGTAATTGCTAAAATTCGCTCTTTATGCAACAATTCTGGATTATATTGTTTCAATTCATTTAATAGTATTTTGTATTCTTTGTGAATATCTTCACTATCCGCTGGAATCATGAACAACAACAATGAATTTCTTTCAATATGACGCAAGAAACGCAGTCCAAGGCCTTTTCCTTTATGAGCACCTTCAATAATTCCCGGAATATCCGCCATGATAAATGAACGGTAATCACGGTATTTCACGATCCCTAAATTTGGACGTAGCGTTGTAAATGGATAATTCGCGATTTCAGGTTTAGCAGAACTTAAAACCGATAATAAAGTACTTTTTCCAGCATTTGGAAATCCTACCAAACCAACATCTGCTAAAACTTTCAATTCTAAAATTTTCCAGCTTTCTTGTCCAGATTCACCTGGTTGCGCAAAACGTGGAGTTTGATTTGTTGGTGATTTGAAATGATTATTTCCTAATCCTCCTCTACCACCTGGTTGAATAATAACTTCCTCTCCTTCATCTGTGATTTCAAAAAGCACATCACCAGTTTCTCCATCTTTCACAACAGTACCTAATGGCACTTCCATATACACATCCTCACCTTGAGCACCTGTTTTTAGTCCACCAGAACCATGTGATCCATGTCCAGCTTTAATGTGTTTCTTGAATTTTAGGTGCAATAATGTCCATAATTGTTTGTTTCCACGCAAAATTACGTGTCCACCGCGTCCACCATCACCACCATCTGGCCCACCTTTCGGTATGTATTTTTCACGTCTTAGGTGCGTTGATCCACCACCTCCATTACCGGAAGTACAATGAATTTTTACGTAATCGACGAAATTATCTGAAGCCATATAAGGAATTGTTTCTGCCTACAAAGGTAGGGTTTAAAGTTGAATAGAAAGAAAAAGCCAATCCCAAACGAGATCGGCCTTTCCAAGTATGTAAAATATTAGATATTATTGATTGCCGCGAAAAGGCGTTCAGTGATGTCATTAATGGATCCTATACCGTCAATTCCAACAAATTTGTTTTGTTCTTGGTAATAATTTTTAACTGGTGATGTTTCTTGATTGTAAACACGAATTCGGTTTTCAATCACTTCAGGATTTGCATCATCTATTCTTCCACTCACCTCTGCACGTTTTTTCAGACGCACCTTTAACTCATTTTCTTCCACTTCAAGCGCCAACATAACACTAATTGAAGTATTTAAATTCTCCAACAATTCATCTAAAGCCTTCGCTTGCGCATTTGTACGAGGAAATCCATCAAAAATAAATCCTTTTGGAGAATCATGTTTTTCCACTTCTGATCGCAACATGTTAATTGTTACCTGATCTGGCACCAACTGGCCTTTATCCATAAAACTTTTCGCCAAAACACCTAATTCTGTTTCACCTTTAATGTTGGCTCTAAAAATATCGCCAGTAGACAAATGGATTAAACCGTACTTGTCTATCAGTCGCTCGGACTGCGTTCCTTTTCCTGCTCCCGGAGGGCCGAATAAAACAATGTTCAACATAAGTTATTCTTCCTTTTTCAGTTGATAAATGGCATTCAAATTTCTACCTAAATCATTGTAGTCGAGTCCATATCCAACAACAAACGCATTGGGTATAGAAAATCCAACATAATCAGGTTTATTTACTCCTTTAAAAGCCTCGGGTTTATATAGCAATGTACAAACCTTTACAGATAATGGATTTTCTTTTTCTAGGGAAACAAGCAATTTATCAATTGTATTACCTGTATCGACAATGTCTTCAATCAAAACAACATGTTTTCCTTGAATATTTGTGTTCAATCCTATTAATTCTTTAATTTCTTCTGAATTTGTCAAACCAGTATAAGAACTTACTTTAACAAAAGAAATTTCTGCGGGAATACTAACATTTTTAAGGAGATCCGATGCAAACATAAAAGCACCATTTAAGACAGCAATAAAAACTAATTCTTTACCAGCATAATCAGCAGACAATTGCATTCCAAGTGAAGCTGTCTCTTGCAAGAGTTCCTCATCTGTTATAAAAATTTCAAATGTTAAATCACCTATCGTAACCACTGTTCTGCTAAATTAGAGGCGCAAAGTTACTACTTTTAGCTGGAAAATAAAATTGACATAGGCTCTACTTCGTCCAATTAATAAAAAATAAAGATGAAAGATGCTTTCTACCTTGGGCATTTTAAATAACAAGTTTATCTTTGTTCAATGCAAAAGAACTGGTACGGAAAATCAAATCGCCTAGGTATTTTAGGTGGTGGGCAATTGGGGCGCATGTTTATACAAGAAGCTATTAACTTGGATGTTGATGTGCATATTTTGGATCCAGATGAGAACGCACCTTGTAAAGACATAGCGACAAGTTTTACAAAAGGCTCTTTGCTCGATTTTGATACCGTTTATAGCTTCGGTAAAGACAAGGATATTCTTACAGTAGAAATAGAAAATGTTAACACTGACGCATTAGAAAAATTAGAAAAAGAAGGAAAGAAAGTATTTCCCCAGCCTCATTTGCTCCGATTAGTACAAGATAAAGGTTTGCAGAAAGAATTTTACAAAGAGCATAATTTACCGACTGCTTCTTTTCATTTGATTGACAATAAAGCTGCAATTGATCCATTCATCCCAACCTTCCCTATTGTACAAAAGCTAAGAAAAGGCGGTTATGATGGAAAAGGAGTTCAAGTATTGAGAACGATTGAAAATTTAAATTTAGCTTTCGATGCTCCTTCTATTTTAGAAGAAATGGTTCCATTCAAAAAAGAACTTTCAGTAATAGTTGCAAGAAATGAAAACGGCGAAGTAGTTACCTTTCCTACCGTAGAATGTGAATTTAATCCAGAAGCAAATCTAGTAGAGTTACTCTTTTCTCCCGCTTCGATCTCTGAAAACATTGAAGAAGAGGCGCAAAGTTTAGCAAAAGCTTTGATCGAAAAATTAAATTTGGTTGGTATCTTGGCAGTTGAATTATTCTTGACAGAAGACGATAAATTGCTTATAAACGAAATTGCTCCGCGTCCGCACAATAGTGGTCATCACACAATAGAGTGCAATGTGACCTCACAATTTGAACAGCATTTAAGAGCCATTTTAAATTTACCACTTGGCAATACCCGTGCTTTTCAAGCTGGAGCGATGATAAATTTACTCGGTGCTAAAGGATATGAAGGAGCAGTTTATTATAAAGGACTTGAAGCAATTCTTGCGATACCAGGCGTTCAACCGCACATTTACGGAAAATCAATAACGAAACCATTTAGAAAAATGGGTCACATTACCATTTCTGGAGATTGTCTTGAAGATGTTATTCCGCTAGCAAAAAAAGTATTGTCAGAAATTCAAGTGATTTCAAAATAGATACTAAAATATTTTCCTAAATCTATTTTTAGAAACCTAACATGTTTGAAAGGTTAACTAAGGATGTTGAATCTTAAGATCACATTACCCATTTGAATACTCATAGTCAATTGGTAGTTCTCGCAACTATAAACTAAACGAATTTTCTTTGATTTCAAGTGCATCAGTCAATCACGCCTCATCTGAAATGAAAGTTTGGACTGGAAAGGATCATGAAGTTCTCATTCGTTTCAACGGGAAGGATTTAAATGACCACAAGCTTATTCTTACATTATAATTACTGCCAATGAAGCGTAAAAGTTCGTCATCCAAGATTAGTGGATCAGTTCGAACAAACTGATGATATTATACCTTTCACTGAAGTAATTTAAGAACTAATTACTTCTCTTCTTAAAATTTTATTGATTTCATTTTCCACGTTAAACCTAGCGCAGAGTGGGTTTTCCCAAATTTTCAAAATTATTATTTTGTCTGAAAACATTTTGTTTAACTTTTTTTTGTTTTTGTTAAACATAATTTGTTTAACTTTACAACTCAAACGTTAAACAAAAGTAAGATGTCTACAATAGAATTCAATGAAGCGCTAATTGGTATGGAAAATAACCTCCATTCATTTGCAATGAGTTTTACGCGTAATAAAGAAGATGCGCAAGATTTAACGCAAGAAACAATGATGAAGGCAATCACCTACAGAAACTACTACACACCTCAAACAAACTTTAAGGCGTGGGTATTTACGATTATGAGAAATATCTTCATCAATCAATACAGAAGAAAAGTTAAGTCTGGTCAAATATTCGACCATTCAAAAGAGTTATATTTGTTAAATAATTCGGGTGATACTAAATTTTCACCGATGAATGAGATTTCTCAGAACGAGATTAACAAACAAATTGCTAATTTAGAGGATGATTATAAGACTCCTTTTATTTTACACTTTGAAGGATTCAAATACAAAGAGATAGCAGACCGTCTGAGTATTCCTATCGGAACAGTGAAAAGTAGAATTTTTATTGCCCGTAAAAAACTTATGGATTGTCTGCCGGATTATAACTATTCAGTAAATTAATGAGTAAAAAAGTCACCATATTGGGAGCTGGAATATCAGGTCTTTCTTCGGCTAGTTTTTTAGCTAAAGCCGGATACGATGTGACCATTTTAGAAAAAAATTCATCTATCGGTGGACGAGCGCGTCAATTTGAAGTGGATGGTTTTGTTTTCGATATGGGACCTAGCTGGTACTGGATGCCTGATATTTTTGAACGGTTCTATAATCAGTTTGGACATACTACGAATGACTTTTATGATTTAATACGACTTGATCCTTCTTATCAAGTATTTTGGGAGGATAAAACACATACGAATATTCCCGCGAATGCTGAAGAGCTTTACGCATGGTTTGAGAAAATGGAACCGGGAAGTGCTGAAAAACTGAAATCATTTTTAAAGGACGCAGAATACAAATATTCGGTAGGAATGCAGGATTTAGTTTTCAAACCTGGATTGAAACTAACCGAATTCGCAGACATGCGTGTCATTAAAGGTTTGTTTAAAATGCATTTGGTGACTTCATTTTCCAAATATATCAGACGTTATTTTAAGAATGAGAAGATACTATCTCTTCTTGAATTCCCTGTATTATTTCTTGGCGCCACACCAGAAGAAACGCCTGCACTTTATTCATTAATGAATTATGCTGATATTTCTCTTGGCACCTGGTATCCAATGGGCGGTATGTTTAAATTTGTTGAGGCCTTCGAAAAAATTGCACTTGAACAAGGTGTGAAAATCGTTACAAACCAAGAAGTAATTGGTTTTGAATACAATGGAAAGAACATTACACATGCTGTTACCAAAGACCAAAAATGGGAAACAGATATTTTGATTTCTGGCGCTGACTATCAGCACACTGATAAAAAATTACTTAAAAGCAATTCAAATTACACAGATAAATACTGGGAAAGTCGAACTATTGCGCCTTCTAGTCTTCTGTTTTACCTTGGAATTGATAAGAAAATTGATGGTCTTCAGCACCACAATTTATTCTTTGACGAATCGTTCGCAAAACACGCTCAAGAAATTTACAAAGATCCTAAATGGCCAAGCGCTCCCTTATTTTATACATGCGTACCTTCTAAAACTGATCCAACTGTCGCTCCAGAAGGAAAAGAAAATGTATTTTTACTTATTCCAATTGCCCCAGACTTAAAGGATGATTCGGAAGAAACAAGGGATATTTACTTCAATATGTTAATGGATCGTTTAGAAGAACACTGCGGCACAACTATTCGTGAACACATAATTTATAAGAAAAGTTATTGTATCACGGATTTTAAAAATGATTATCATGCCTTCAAAGGAAATGCTTATGGTTTGGCAAATACGCTTCGTCAAACAGCTTTGCTTAAGCCTTCTTTGATGAATAAAAAATTGAACAACATGTTCTATACTGGTCAGTTAACAGTGCCAGGTCCGGGCGTCCCACCTTCGATTATTTCGGGAGAAGTAGTAGCAAAAGAAGTCATGAAACGATTTAAATTAAATTAATCGAAACCTTTGCGCTATTTGTTTGTAAAAAAATTAAACGTTTATTGAATGAAACAACTATTTGACGATATATCACATGAAATGAGCGAACTTACCACCAAAAGGTACAGTACTTCTTTCTCGTTAGGTATTTCATTTTTGCATAAATCATTGCATAAACCTATCTATGCGATTTATGGATTCGTAAGATTTGCAGACGAAATTGTTGATTCATTTCACAACTTTCCAAAAGCAGATTTACTCGAAGATTTCAAGCGCCAAACGTATCTTGCTATTGAACAAGGCGTTTCACTGAATCCTATACTTAATAGTTTTCAATGGGCTGTTAATAAGTATTCTATTCCATTAGATCTAATCGAAACTTTTCTTCAAAGCATGGAGATGGATTTAGATAAAACGAATTATGATCCTGCAAAATACGAACAATATATTTTAGGTTCCGCTGAAGTTGTAGGTCTAATGTGTCTTAAGATTTTCGTTAAGGGAAATGATGAGGAATACGAGCGATTAAAGCCTGCAGCAATGAAACTTGGATCTGCTTTCCAGAAAATCAATTTCCTTCGTGATTTGAAAGCTGACTACCACGAACTAGGCAGAACTTATTTCCCAGGTATAGATTTGAATGAATTCAATTCAACTGTTAAAAATGAGATCGAAGCCGATATTGAAAAAGATTTCAAAGCGGGATATGAAGGTATCAAGCAGCTACCAAAAAATTCGCGATTTGGCGTTTATATGGCTTATGTTTATTACTATAAATTGTTTTCAAAGATAAAAACAACATCAGCGAATACAATATTGAACGAGCGCATCCGTATTCCTAATAATAAAAAATACCGTCTTTTTGTCACTTCCTATGTTCGACACAACCTTAATTTAATTTAGGTGGAAACGAATAATTTTTCTGAAGTTATTCTCGTCGATGTTCAGGATAACGAAATTGGTAAAATGGAAAAACTCGAAGCGCATGTTAAAGGTGAACTTCATAGAGCTTTTTCAGTTTTCATTTTCAATAATCAGAATGAACTCTTGCTTCAAAGAAGAGCTTTTGGTAAATACCATTCAGAAGGATTATGGACAAATACGTGTTGCAGTCATCCATTACCTGGAGAAACTGTATTGCAAGCGGCAAACCGTCGGTTGATGGAAGAAATGGAACTAGAATGTCAACTTGAAAATTCTTTTTCATTTATTTACAAAGCAGCACTAGAGAATAATTTAATTGAATACGAATTAGACCATGTTATAATTGGTTTTAGTGATGAAACACCTCACATTAACCCTTCCGAAGCAATCGCCTTTAAATGGTTAAGTTTGGAGACTATTGTTGAAGACATTAAAAAACATCCAGAACATTACACCGCTTGGTTCAAAATAATTTTGACAGATCATTTATCCATTTTAACATCCCATCTATCACATGAAAGTTTGTCGAAGAATAACATTTAATTCAGCTCACCGTCTTTTTAATTCTCATTGGTCTGATGAAAAGAACCTTGAAGTATTTGGTAAATGCAGCAACCCAAATTTCCATGGACATAATTATGTTTTAGAAACATGGATTGACGGACCAATTGATCAAGAAACTGGTTATGTAATTGACTTGAAAAAGTTGAAAGATATTCTGAACGACGAAATTTCAGAGCGTTTTGATCACCGTAATTTAAACTTAGATTGTCCCGAATTTGCTGAGTTGAAACCTTCTGCTGAGAACATAGCTGTAGTCATTTGGAACATTCTACGTTCTAAATTAGAAACTAAATTTAGCTTGAGCGTTAAATTATGGGAAACCGAAAACAACGTAGTTGAATACAACGGTATATGACAACTCTATTTTGGCACAGAAGAGACCTTAGAATTGAAGACAATGCTGGACTTTACAAAGCACTGAAAACAGAAGGATCGGTTCAACCAATATTTATTTTTGACAAAACAATTTTAGATAAACTTCCGAAGAATGATCAGCGCATTTTGTTTATTCACAATGAGATCAAGCTATTAAAGGACGCCTACAGGGAATTTGGCGCAGATTTAATGGTCTTTTACGGTGAACCGTTATCTGTTTTCAAGGAGTTGATTACTAAACAAGATGTCAAAAAGGTAATTATCAATCGTGATTACGAACCTTATGCCTTAGAGCGTGATAAATCAATTTTTGAATTTCTCCAAGGCAATAACATCGAATTTTCTGGTTCAAAAGATCATGTTATTTTCGAGAAAAATGAAGTTCTTAAATTAGATGGTACACCTTATACTGTTTTCACACCGTATTCTCGCAAGTGGAAAGAAAAACTGAGTGATTATTTCCTTTCCTCTTATCCAACAGAAAAATATACACATAATCTGTCAAAAGCTAGTCCTACGCCTATACCTAGTTTAGATGAAATGGGCTTCGAAACTGAACAAATAGTTGATTTTCCAAGTAAAACTTTACCGACAAAAATTATTTCCACCTATAATGAAACCAGAGATATACCCTCTGTTTTAGGTACTAGTCGTCTGAGTTTACACTTGCGTTTTGGAACCATCAGTGTTCGTGCAATTGCTCGTGAAGCAAGTAAACTGAACGAAACTTATTTGAATGAACTCATTTGGCGTGACTTCTATCAAATGATCATTTTTCATTTCCCACATTCAGCACGAAATTCATTTAAGAAACAATACGATTTGATTGAATGGGAACACAACGAAGTTCACTTTAAAGCATGGTGCGAGGGCAAAACTGGCTATCCACTTGTTGATGCCGGAATGCGCGAATTAAATGCGACAGGCTTCATGCATAATCGAGTGCGAATGGTTGTTGCAAGTTTCTTAACGAAACATTTACTTATTGATTGGCGATTAGGCGAAACCTATTTTGCCGAAAAATTGCTTGATTTTGAACTAGCAAGTAATACCGGTGGTTGGCAATGGGCAGCCGGTTGTGGATGCGATGCAGCTCCATATTTCAGGGTGTTTAACCCCACAAGTCAACAAGAGAAATTTGACAAACAATTCACCTATATTAAAAAATGGGTTCCCGAATTTGGTACAGAAAGTTATATTTCGCCGATAATTGATCACAAATTTGCGCGAGAACGCGTATTAGAACGATACAAACAAGCACTAAAACCAGCATAATGTCAAAAAAAATAGGAGATCTTTGCCCGAAATTCAGCTTGTATGATCAAGAAGGCGAATTAATTAACATCGAAGATCGTATTGGAACAAAAAATTGTGTCATCTATTTTTATCCAAAAGACGATACTCCGGGTTGCACAAAAGAAGCATGCACTTTTCAAAGTAATCTGCACTCTTTCGACGATTTAAATTGTGAGGTCTTCGGAATTTCAACCGACAGCGTTGCTTCACACAAAGAATTTGCTAATAAATATCAGCTGAAATTTAAATTACTTTCTGATCCAAATAAAGCGGTTAGAAATGCTTTTGGTGTTCCTGGAAATCTATTCGGATTAATCCCTGGAAGAGTTACCTATATTATTGACAAAAAGGGTGTGATTCGCGGTATTTATAACTCTCAAACTGATCCAGTTGGACATATCAATAAATCAATTGAGACACTTAAAACGTTAGATTAACGAAACCTGATATTAATTCTATTTTTCAATTTCATTAAAACTTACCTTACAAGAAAATAGGAAAGGATGATGAAAAGATTTAACATTGGAATTGAAAAAGCGACTATTGAAAACGACAATCTCCGGAAAGTGCTGTATACTTCAAAACACAGCCAATTAGTATTAATGAGTTTACTTCCAAAGGAAGAAATTGGATTAGAAACACACCCTTATAATGATCAATTCTTTCGTTTCGAAGCGGGAGTTGGAGAGGTACATATTGACGCTGAAGTCTATACAATTAAAGATGGCGATGCAGTTGTAGTTCCAGCCGGATCGAAACATAACATTATTAACACATCAAGCACACTTCCTTTAAAAATGTACACGATTTATTCTCCTCCTCATCATAAGGATGGAATAATCAGAGCAACAAAACAAGATGCTATTGATATTGAAGAAGAATATGAAGGTGTAACTACTGAATAATAATTAGTTGAAGAAATGTTTTATCCAAACATTTCTTCAACTGTTTTAAATCGGTACACAAAAATTTCTTCCAATTTTTTCTTCACGACAATTGGATGGACCATTCGTCCTAGAAAACCTAAAGGCAATTCATAGGAAACAATATCTGTCATCTCAATTCCGCCATCGACTTGTTTGAAATGGTGTTCATGGTGCCAAATTTTATACGGTCCCTTACGCTGTTCATCCACAAAAAACTCATGTTCTTTCACATGCGTAATTTCTGTAATCCACTTCATTGGCAGATTCATTAAGGGACGCACAGTGTATTCAATCATAAGACCTTCATACATTTTATCAGGAATTTCCATTAACACATCAAATCCCATGTAATCTGGCGTGATTTTCTTTAAATTCTTTGGTGATGAAAAGAAATCCCAACAGGTTTGCATATCCGTTTTTACTAATTGTGTTCTTTTGAGTTGGTACATTTCGACTGTTTTCTATAGAACACGCTTCAAGTTAAATTTGTTCAAACGAACCGATTGTTTTTTCTACTTTTATATTCATGAATGAAAGAGTGGCAAAAGAACAATTAATTGATTATTTCAGTAATCGTATTGATTTATCAGAAAGCGAAAAGGAGCGCATTGCCACTGCCTATTCCTTAATAAAACTAGACAAGAAGAAATACCTTTTTGAACAAGGGAAAAGATGTGTTACTGAAGGCTTTGTTGTAGGTGGAACGCTTCGAGTTTACTACATTGATCAAAAAGGTCTTGAACACGTTTTATACTTTGCACTGAAAGACTGGTGGGTTGGTGATATAGCCTCCTTTTTTAGTGGTGAACCCTCAGCATTGAATGCTCAAGCTTTAGAGGACAGTTGGGTTTTAGTTATTGATCCAGAAAGCAAGGACAATTTATTCAAAGAAGTTCCTGCCATCGAACGCATGTTTCGTATAATCAGTCAAAAGCATTTAACTGTCTTGCAAAAACGTTTTTTATTAACCGTTAGTGCAAATGCTGCAGAACGTTTTCAAGAATTAATTCAACGTTCACCGGGAATTGAACAACTTGTTCCACAACATCAAATTGCATCCTACTTAGGAATTCTTCCAGAATCGTTGAGCAGAATGAAAAAACAAATGAATAAAAATCAACTATAAATTAAGATCTTACTTTTGTGATCACAAAGAAATAAGCATGTTATTCAATTCATTAGAATTTTTACTTTTTTTCCCGATTGTAACACTCTTGTTTTACTTATTGCCTCATCAATTTAGATGGGTTCACTTGCTCATTGCTAGTTGTGTTTTTTACACCTTTTTTATTCCGCAATACATCTTTATTCTATTCATAACAATTGTTATAGACTACATCGCCGGAATTTGGATCGAAAGATCAAGTGCACGAAAGAAAAAAATCATATTAGTTGTAAGTATCGTTTCCACGTGTCTAGTGCTTTTTATCTTCAAATATTTTGACTTTTTCAATCAAAACATGCTGGAATTAAGCCATCAATTGGGATTCTACTACCCGGAAAAAACAATATCATTCTTAATGCCTATTGGACTTTCATTCCACACATTCCAAAGTTTAAGTTATGTAATTGAGGTCTACAGAGGTAAACAAAAAGCGGAGAAACATTTTGGAATTTACTCCTTGTATGTCATGTTCTATCCTCAACTTGTAACTGGACCAATTGAACGACCACAGAATCTTTTAGTGCAATTGCGTGAAAAAATCAACTTCAATTACGATAATTTGATCCAAGGTTTAAGACTTATCCTATTTGGACTTTTTATTAAAATGGTTGTCGCTGATAATATCGCTGTTTATGTGGATCAAATCTATAAACAACCTTCAGAATACAATTCATTTAGTATTTTAACTGGTTTGTTTTTCTATTCATTTCAAATCTATGGCGATTTCCTGGGATATTCAACTATTGCTGTTGGATGTGCAAAATCCATGGGTTACAACCTTATGGATAATTTCAATAATCCATACTTATCAAAAAGCATCGGTGAATTCTGGCAACGTTGGCATATTTCATTATCCACCTGGTTCCGTGATTATGTTTATTTTCCTTTAGGCGGTAACAAGGTAAAAGTCAAACGATGGATGCTCAACATCCTCGTTGTATTTATCTTGAGTGGATTTTGGCATGGCGCTAACTGGACCTTCATTTTGTGGGGATTAACGCATGGACTGGTTTACATTATTGAAAGTCTATTGACACGCATTTTAAAACTGAAAAAATCAGAAAATACTGCTCTTCAACAACTAGGTACTATTTTCAAAACGATTAAAACCTTTGTTATCGTTACATTTATTTGGGTGCTTTTCAGAGCAACTGATTTGGGTCAAGTCAAAGCAATTTTCAGTTCTTTAACCAACAATTTTTCGAAACAGGACAAATTCAGCGTCGAACCAAAAATCTGGTTCTTTCTAGCTCTATTTATTGCCTTAGACTTCCTTCTTTTCAATAAACGTTTTGACAGTTGGTGTGGAACACAAAAAGCAGTTATTCGTTGGAGTTTCTATTCCATCTTTGTGTTTTTGATCATTGTTTTCTCTAGCGTAAACAATTTCCCTTTTATTTACTTTCAGTTTTAAGCATATGAGCAGTTTAAAGCCACTTCTATACAAATTTGTTCTGCTTTTGCTGATACTAGTAGGTGTCAACTACATTTATAAATACTTTTTCTTTGAAGTCGATATTCAACAACATTCTCCAATTATTAATTTAGTTCGAAATGTAGTAAACGAAGAATGTACGGTCATTTATCTTGGTGAATCTTCCAATATTACCACAAGAGAAAACGATTTAGATAAACGGCCAATAAGCGATTTTATAAGTGATTATTATCCTACCATCAAATTTGGAACGATAACGAAGGAAGCTAGCCATGCAGGAATTTACTATGAATTATTACGCAACATTCCCGAAAATGCAAAAGTAAAAACCGTAATTGTTACTATGAACATGCGTTCCTTTAATGCAAACTGGATGTACTCCGATCTCGAAACACCGTTGCAAAAAAGTTTGGTATTACTGAAAAAATATCCACCGCTTGTGAATCGATTGTTGCTTTCCTTTAGAGGTTACGACATTAAAACAGCCAAGGAACGAAAGGAACAATATCAACATCGATGGAAAAATGATCCATTAAACATGTCAAAACAATTTCCATATAAAAATGTCATAGAATGGGATCATGGAATGGCAGCAAAAGGAATACGAAATTCAGAAGGTAAAATCGATGAGAGACTAACAGCACTAGCATGCAATTATATCAAAACGTATGCATTTCAAATAGATGTAGCAACAAATCAACGGATCAGCGATTTTGATAAAATTGTTGCCTTGGCGAAAGAACGAAATTGGAAGTTAGTATTCAATTTAATGTCCGAAAATGTTGAACGCGCGCAAGAATTGGTTGGCGATGATTTAGTGCATTTAATGAAACAAAACAGGTATTTACTTGTCAATCGTTACCATAAAAATGGTGTTCTTGTTGTTGACAATTTAGAAAAAGTACCTGATGAAGAATACATTGATAGAAATTGGACAACCGAACATTATGCTGAAAATGGAAGAAGAATCATTGCAAAGAATGTCGCCGTATCAATGAAATCCAGCATGCCCAAAGGATCTTTCACGCAAGCTAGAAAAACAGAATTCAAGAATGACTGTGAAGGTGAAATAAAATGGAATCAAATGCCATCGTTGAGTTTGGAAAAGTCTTTTGAAGGAAAACAATCTTCTAAAATTCTCAGTGGTCAAACTTACAGTGTTACTTTCGAGTACCCGATTAAAAATCTTCCTGATTCAGTTAATAACGTCGAAATCGAATTTCAACTTTTGCAATCAAATTTGGAACATGATGCTAAAATAAACATTGAAATTTATGGAGAACAATTTCCAACTATGGTTAATGGTGAGCACCTAATTAATTTATCACAAACTTTAAATAAATGGTCAAAAGTTCACTATCAATATGAACTTCCCAACAATTTTAAAAAGGGAGATTATATTAAGGTTTATGTTTTCAATGCTTCTAAGACACCAATTTACATTGATGATATCCTTATTCGTTTCAATGAATAGAAAGCATTCTCTCGAATGCAAACCTCATCTTCGAAATCTCTTAACCTACATCAACGTTTTCAGCTTTGATGTCGACTTACCTTTGTTTCAACAAAAAACAAAAAGAAAATAACATGGAAACAAATTGGTCAGTAGACAACATGCACAGCGAAATCGGTTTTAAGGTAAAACACATGATGATCACAAACGTTAGCGGGACTTTTGGTGAGTTCACTGCAAAAGCGACAACACATGGAGATGATTTCTCAACAGCAAAATTCGACTTCTCAGCAGCAATCAACTCAATCAACACAGGTGTAGCTGATCGCGACGGACACTTAAAGTCAGATGATTTCTTCAATGCTGATTCTTTTCCTAACCTAACATTTGTTAGCACTGGAATAACAAAAAAAGATGATGAAAACTATATTATTGCAGGCGATTTAACTATTCGTGATACAACTAAACATGTTGAATTGGCGGCAGATTTTGGTGGTATCGTTGTTGATCCTTACGGACAAACAAAAGCAGGTTTAAGTATTACTGGTAAAATCAAACGAAGTGAGTTTGGTTTAAAGTGGAGTGCAATTACAGAAGCTGGCAGCATCGTTGTAAGTGACGAAATAAAATTAAACGCAGAAATACAATTAATAAAACAATAATTAAGTTCTGTTGTTTTAGAGAATAGTAGTAGTGGTTTAGGTTAGTTTAAAAAAAGGGCGACAGATTTTATTCAGTTGCCCTTTTTTCATTTCATTATTTCTGAATTTCGAACTCATAAAAATTAATCGAGGCAGCAGGAACTTCCAAAACAATCTTCTTTTTCACATCAACCATTTTAGTATTCTTAGTTTCAATCACCACATTTTTATTCATCGTGCTGACTGCCTCCAGCGAAGTTGATGTATAATTCCTTTGCTCTATTAATTGAATCTTCTTTCCATTTCCTAAATTGTCAAAATTAAATTCTATTGAATTGCTTTCCTTTTCAGAAACATTGATGATTGCCACTACAATCTGACTGCCACCATCTGAAATAGTTGCCGTCACATCGAGGCATTTTGGTGCTTCTTTTGATTCGGTAGAGATTGCTTCGATGGGTAAATAATTCCCTTTTGATAAATGGCGATACGCGTGTAAAGGAGTGTAAATCGTTTGCTTGTACGAGCCTTCTGGAGTTGACATAATTGGCGCCAACACATTCACTGTTTGTGCCCACGTAGCAAAACCAATGATATCTGCATTTCGTTGAAACATATTTAAAAATTTTGCTACAACCAACGCATGCGCCCAATTGTAGTCGTATTCCATTTGATAGTCTCCCTTTCCTTTATTCGATTTCATGTCCCAAATACTCCACTCATCAATTGCAAGTGTTAATTTGTCTTGTCGCGAAGGGAAACGATACCAACGTGAAAAATCAGTCACTTCTGCTGGAGCAGCAGCTAAAACAACGCGTAATGAATCCAAACTTTTAGCGTACATATCGACACTTTTAAGTAAGGTTTTATAGCTATCATCCCAAGGCATTGAGAAGAAATGAACTGATAAAAAATCAATTGCTGGATGCATTTCTTTGACGACCTCCCTGCTCCATGACAAATCTTCCGCGCTTCCAACTACTGCAATTTTGATGGTCGTATCCTGCAATTTCATTAATTTCAGAAAATGCC
Organism: Crocinitomicaceae bacterium; assembly: GCA_021740745.1. Lineage (GTDB taxonomy): Bacteria > Bacteroidota > Bacteroidia > Flavobacteriales_D > Crocinitomicaceae > M0103. The sequence goes on from JAIOZF010000015.1 coordinate 37,062, forward strand.
AACTGTCCTTGATATAATCATCCACATTTTGATGAATACCTGCATCTGGTTCGGCATATTCTTCATTTCCTAATCCCCAATATTTCACATTAAAAGGTTCCTCATAACCATGTGAACGGCGCAAATTAGCCCAATACGTATCTTCCGTACTATTGCAATATTCAACCCATTCAGCAGCTGACATTGGCGAATCAGTGGCCATATTTACCACTAAAAATGGCTCTGCACCAATCAACCGACAGTATTTTATGAATTCAGCTGTTCCAAAATGATTGTCTATTGTGCCTCCCCAAATTAAGTTTTTACGCGTTGGACGTGTTGCCGTATCCCCAATTCCATCCTTCCAATTGTAAATTTTTGTAACTGTACCTCCTGGGAAGCGCATAATCGGAATATCCAATGCCTTCACACTTTCGAGTACATCTTTGCGAAAACCGTTTTCATCCGACAAAGGAGATCCTTCTTCGTATACTCCACCGTCAATGCATCGACCCAAATACTCGATGAACTGACCATACATCATGGGCGAAATTGCCGTCTTTTCTTGCGCTAAGTTGATGGTAATCGAAGACTCTTTCTGACTAAAAAGCTGAAACGAGGCAAAGACACATACTAACAATTTGTAATTCATGGTTTGGGTTTTGGAATTAATTTATAATTTTTACCACAGAAACACTGAGTGCACGGAGGCTTTTTTAAAACATAGGTACATAGAAAAAGTAATCGGTCCAAGATTAAATGAGTTCACATAGACACCTGTGGTGTTGTATTTCTTAATTCATTCCCTAGGCTCATTGAATCCTTCGGATTTCATAATTCTGCATTCATCCTTCGGCAAGCTCAGGAGCCTTAATTCATAATTCATTTAACGTAGTCCTGTTTCAATACCAACATATATTGATCATTATCTAACTTGATATAACCTTGTTCGTAACAGAAATAATAGTTTGAACCTTTTTGGGTGGTGTAAATATTCGTGAAGTAATGAAAATTAAAGCCCTCTTCTGCCAAACGAATTCCATCGACAGTTATTTTACCTTTCGGGTTCAGTTGTTCTAAAATTCTTCGATTCTTTCGTAATATATTATTGATTCGACGCACATAATTATTAGCATCTTCATGCAAACGATTATTGTGTGTGTTTCGACAGTAATCAGAGCAAAACTTCTGATCTTTTCGACCTTTTAAACTGTCTCCACATTCTTTGCAAACTCTCTTTTCCATCCTTGAAAATCAAATGAATAGTACAAAGCAATGTTAACAATATTTAACAGCAAAATCAAGTGTTCACGGGCAAACTTTAACAACTTTGTATATTCATCGCTTATCATCATGACAGAAGAAACAAATCAACCGAGCAATCCAGCGGAAGCATTGCGCATATTGAGTGAAAAAATTCAGCTCGAAACAGTTATCATTGGCCAACTTCGTGAAGAAATTGGAAAAATAATCGTGGGTCAAACCTACATGGTTGATCGCTTGTTAATTGCTTTACTTGCCGATGGCCACGTTTTACTGGAAGGTGTTCCAGGTTTAGCAAAAACACTCGCTATCAAAACACTTGCTCAAGCAATTGATGTTGACTTTAGTCGTGTTCAGTTTACCCCAGATTTATTACCAGCTGATGTCACAGGAACCCTGATTTACAATCAAAAATCAGAACAATTTTCAATTAAGAAAGGTCCGATTTTCGCCAATTTCATTTTGGCAGATGAGATCAATCGTGCCCCAGCTAAGGTTCAAAGTGCTTTGTTAGAAGCGATGCAGGAGCGCCAGGTTACAATTGGTGATGAAACGTATAGTTTACCTGCACCTTTTCTTGTTTTAGCTACACAAAATCCGATAGAACAAGAGGGTACTTATCCGCTACCGGAAGCGCAGGTTGACCGTTTCATGTTGAAGGTTTTCCTTGGATACCCTCCAAAAGAGGAAGAAAAGATGATTATTCGAACGAATATTCGTCAAGGTGGCTTACCCGCTTGTAAAAAAGTGATGTCATCAACTGATATTTTGAGAGCTCGTGACTTAGTTCGCCAGATTTATTTAGATGAAAAAATTGAACAATATATCGTGGATCTTGTCTATGCGACAAGAACGCCAGAGCCTTACGGATTAGGTTTTTTAACTCCAATGATAAGTTATGGTTGTTCTCCGCGAGCAAGCATCAACCTTGCCTTAGCAGCGAAAGCCTATGCTTATTTGCAAGGAAGAGCGTTTGTGGTTCCTGAAGATGTTCGCGCAATTGCACCAGATGTGATGCGTCACCGTTTAGGTCTGACCTACGAAGCGGAAGCAGAAAATATTACTGCGGCTGATGTCGTAAATAAAATTATTCAACGAGTAGAAGTGCCTTAATTCTCACCTTTTGGAGACAAGCGAATTACTAAAGAAAATCCGTCGTTTGGAGATTAAGACGAAAGGTCTTACCAAACACATCTTTTCAGGCGAATACCATTCAGCCTTTAAAGGAAGAGGTATGGCCTTTAGTGAAGTGCGCGATTATACGATTGGCGATGAAGTACGTACCATCGATTGGAATGTTACCGCTCGCTATTCATCTCCTTATGTAAAAGTGTTCGAAGAAGAACGTGAATTGACTGTCATGTTGATTATCGACGTTTCAGGTTCTTCCGCTTTTGGTTCAGAAGACAGAAGTAAAAAAGATGTTGCCTTGGAAGTTGCTGCTGTTTTGGCTTTTTCAGCCATCGCAAACAATGATAAGGTTGGTGCTCTCTTTATTTCAGATAAGGTAGAGCGTTATATCACCCCTGAAAAAGGAAAGCAACATGCCTTGGTTATTTTGAGAGAATTGATTGAATTTAAGCCTACAAGTCAAGCAACCAACTTAACAGAAGGATTAAAGTTTTTCCGAAATACACAGAAAAAACGAACGATTAGTTTTGTGATTTCTGATTTCATCGATGAGAACAATTTTATGGATGCGTTGCGATTGACACGAAAGCGTCACGATTTGATTGCCATAAAAATTACCGATGATGCGGAAAAAGAGCTTCCCAACGCAGGATTTATGAGGCTTTTCAACGCTGAAACGGGTGAAACTTCTTGGGTAAATTCAGGATCTGAAGAAGTGAGAAATCATTTCGAAGCCATTTTTAATGAACGCGAGAAAACCATTACAACGAACTTCAAGCGCTCAGGAATTGATTGCGTTTCTTTGACAACTCATTCTGATTTCATTCCACCTCTTGTCCAATTATTCAAACGTCGTTCATGAGGTTCATAATACTAAATAGCACGTTCCTACTCTTTGCTTTGTTATCTTTTGGTCAACAAACTAAAATAGAATTGTCGAAAGCTAACATCAAAATTGGGGAAGTTTCGACCTTGCAATTAACAGTTGAAATGCCGGCAAGCGCGAGTTTCCTATTTACTCCATTGAAAGTCATAATTCCTTCTCGAATAAAAGCTGCTAATGGAACACTTGCAACAGAAGTTTCCAATGAGGTTGAAATTTTAGAAGATTTCAAGGATACCGTCCTTTTAAAAGGGAAAACGAAGATTTGGAAAGGAACATACGACATAACTGCCTGGAGCGAAGGTGTTTTTGTTCTTTCGGGCAATAAAATTGTCATCGACGATTCAACTTATGAATTTCAAACACGTGAATTACTTGTTGAGTTAGAGGCAGCGAATAAAGACAAAGACATTTACGATATCCGCGAATCGTTTGCTGAAATTCCAGATGAACCATTCCATTTGGATGTTTGGTTAAAAAAATACTGGTGGATTGTTGCTCTTATTGGACTTATTGGAATCTATTTTCTATATAAATTCTTGCAAAAACGAAAAGATTATGTTCCTGTATTACCCAAAATACCTTCATTGAAAGAGCGTTCTTTGATGGCAATTGATGCACTCGAGAAAGAACGATTATGGGAAAAAGACAAACTTAAAGAACATTACATTGAGTTATCGTATATTTTACGTTCTTACCTATCCGCACGATATGAACTGAATTTATTAGAAAACACCACTTTTAGTGCGCAACAACTGCTCAAACAAAAAGGATTACACTTCGAAACGATTAAAACAATTGGCACCGTATTGAATCAATCTGACATGGTGAAATTCGCACAATCAGAACCAGAAGAACTCATCGTTCTAAAAGTTTCACAACAAGTGCGTCAAATAATTGCAGAAACAAGTCCCCTAGAATTCGACAATGCTGAGTAACTGGAACATACGAATTTGGGAATATGATTTCCTGCATCCATTTTGGTTATGGTTGCTCTTGCTCGTTCCTATTTATTTGTTCATCGCTATCCGAAAGGAACGCAAGCAAGCTGGTCAATGGAAATTTACGGGAAGTAGCACAGATCAAAAATCGCTTGGATCTAAATGGATTATTTTTATTCGACAAGGAATCATTTTGCTCAATGCAGGTGTCCTTTCACTTGTGTTGTTGGCAATGGCGAAACCCTTTCATTGGTCTGGATTTGAAGATATTGATGAAAATTACAAAAATGGAATTGATATCATTTTAGCAATGGACGTTTCAATGTCGATGCTTGCAATGGACTTTGAACCCAATCGTTTGGAGGCATCTAAACGAGTAGCAAAGGAATTTGTGGATGGTCGTCGCGGAGATCGCATCGGATTAGTTGTTTATGCTGGTGAAGCATACACTGCTTGTCCCGCAACCTTAGATTATACCATTTTAAAAAAACAAATAGATCAAGTAAATGGTGAAAATATTGAACCAGGCACCGCAATCGGCACAGGACTAGGAACCGCAGTAACAAGACTTAGAAGCGACAGTATTGCCTCCAAAGTGATTATTCTTTTGACGGATGGAAGTAACAACTTTGGAGAATTAGATCCATTGACAGCAGCTGAGTTAGCACGTGCCAAGAACATAAGAGTGTATACAATCGGCGTTGGAAGCAACGGTCAAGCACCAACTCCTGTAATTACACCTTTTGGGGTGCGCTATGAAAACATGGAAGTTGAAATTGATGAAATGACCTTAATGAAAATTGCAGAAATTACGGAGGGTAAGTTCTTCCGTGCTACTGATGAGAAGAGTTTATCTGAAATCTATAAGGAAATTGATGTGCTCGAGAAACGAAAAATGCTCGATCAGCAATACAAAACAGAGCCACCAGCCAATCCAACAGCATTTATAAATTGGGCTATATTATTGGCGTTTTTGTCTTGGGGAACAAAACGTGCTTTATTCAAATGGGATGAATAAAACAGAATTCACATATCGCATTAAATCGATCCTCATTGGAATCATTGTATGGGAACTCATTTTCTGGATTCTCACTGGATTTCTATTCTTCTTGCTGGGAATAATAGGTTCAACTGGTGCGCAAAAGATTGGTTTTAGTCAACCAGAAAATCTTTATTTATTGCTTTTATTATTGCCTGTTGTTGGATTCTATTTCTACAATCTTCTGACTTCAAACCGATTAACTAAAGGAACATCCTCTAGAATACAGCAATTAGTTTTTCAGCCAGTCAGCTCATTCGAAAGCTTTTTACGGTTTTTCTTTTACAGAAATGCCTTCGTATTAATGATTTTCGCGCTTGCGCAGCCAGTTTATGGCACACGGAAAGCAGCGGGAACCATCGAAAGTTTAGAATTAGTCATTTGTTTGGATGTGTCGAATTCCATGAACACAAAAGATATATCGCCAGAATTTTCTAGGCTTCAAATTGCCAAAAGAGCTTTAAATCAGTTCATCAATAACTTACACGGCGAGAAAATCGGCGTTTGTATTTTTGCCGGGGGCGCTTTTGTCCAGTTGCCATTGACAAGCGATTATAGCGCTGCAAAATTATTCGTGAATGATATTGAAACAGAAATGGTTTCTAATCAAGGAACAAACATTGACGCGGCTTTAATGACCTCTATGGATATGTTTTCGAAAGACAAAACTTCGAAAGGAATCATTATGGTAACCGATGGCGAAAATCATGAGGAAAATCCAAGTGCTGTATTAGCCCAGTTGAAGGAAAAAGGTATCAAATTAAGTGTTTTAGGAATTGGAACAACGAATGGCGGACCTGTTCCTGTGAACCCTTATCGTCCTGAGTTGGGATACAAGACCAATGCAGTTGGATCAACAGTCGTTTCTCGTATTAATCCTTCATTTATACGTTCGATTGCTACCAAAGGAGGAGGAAGTGCGCTTATTAGTTCTGATGAATTTCCAGATTTATCGCAACTCTTAACACAAATTAACCAAATGAAACGAACTAAAGTCCGAGATTTGCAATTCGATATGAAAGAGAACAGGTATCAGTATCCATTATTTTTAGGTTTACTGTTTTGGCTGCTCTATTTGTCGATGAATAGTTGGAATTTTAAATTTTCAAAAAAAGCATAAAATGAAAACTTGTTTGTTTTTACTCTTAGCCTTTATCACCTTTGGAGCAAATGCTCAGGAGTGGAGAGATTCGCTATCGGTTGCACGCAAGTCTTATCAAAACAAGGAATACAGCAAAGCATTTCGTTATTACCAATCCGCTCAAAAGAAGGCTCCCAAATCTGTAAATTTGTCAGATGAAATGGCCCAGTCGGCCTACAAAGCAAGAGATTTTAAGTCTGCTGAATCCATCTACAGACAAAGTGCATCTGAAAAGAAATCACCAAATGATCGTTCGAAATCGTATCATAATTTGGGTAATTCTCAAATGAAAAACAAGGATTATCAAGGAGCTATTGATTCCTATAAACAGGCGTTGAGAAACAATCCAAGTGACAATCAAACGAGATACAATTTATCGGAAGCCATTCGTCGTTTGAAAGATGAGCAGAAAAAACAAGAGGAAAATAAAGATAAAGATCAACAGGATAAACAAGACCAACAAGATCAGCAAGATCAAAAGGATCAGCAGAATAAACAAAATCAAAATGGTCAACCAAAGGACCAGAAAGGCAAAAATGATCAAAAAAACTCAGGTGATTCAAAGAATAATCAGTCCCAAAACAACGGGAAACCTAGCAATCCATCGAAGCTACCCAATAAATCAGTTGATCGCATGCTCGACAATTTGATGAAACAGGAATCTGCGACCAAACGAAAAATTGGCGGAAATAAGGGCAGCAACGCAACAACAAATTCCGGAAAAGATTGGTAATGAAATTAGTTGCTTTGCATATCACCCTTTTACTTTCGGCACTTACATGTTTGTGTCAGAAGCCAATGGTTTTACTTGATGTAAGTCCCAAAGACGGTGAGGTAGGAGAAATCCTGACAATCACTATTAAATCCAACGTTCAAGGAGAATTAAATGTCGAAATGCCTTCAGGTTTCGTGCATGGTTACAATGTGTTGAATGGAATGGAGCAGGAAATGGATTACAATACAGGGAAATTAGTCACTTATTATTACATGTCACAAACTGGCGCTATGAACAAAGAAGGAAGTTTCTCCTTTGGTCCAGCATACATTAAAAAAGGAAATAAAGTCTATCGTTCCAATAAAGTAACGGTAAATATCAAAAAGGAACAACAAGAAAATCATACAGGCACAAACATTTCAGCAAAACAATTACGTCAACCTGCATTCGGTGTGATTGAGACATCTAAGTCTTCAATTTATGAAGGGGAACCCTTAATTGTAAATGCAAAGATCTATTCGCGTTTCCGTCCTACTGAATTGGAAAACTATGAAAGTTATTCACTCAATGGAGTGGTTGATAAGCATGATATTGGCAATGCACAACGCATTTTTTACGAAGAAATCAAAATAAAAGGTATCACGCTGAATACCTTCACACATGATAAAAAGGTGGTTTTTCCGACAGGGACAGGTAAGACAGATATTGAACCATTTAAATTGATTTTACGCCGGAATTTTGAGAGTATTCCTTTGACATCCGCTGAAACAACCTTCGAAATCAAACCCTTGCCTGGAAATGCGCCAAAAGATTTTACGGGTGGTGTGGGAACGTACTCTATTTCAAGAAAACTTGGTCAAGCTAATCTGAAACAAGGTGATGTTTTCACCTTAGTAGTTGAGGTAACGGGAATTGGAAATTTGCATAATATTCATGAACCAAAATTAAACCTGCCGAAAGGATTTATTCTCTATGGAGATCCTATTGTTAAAGAAGACTTCGTTTTTGGCGCTCGAGGTGCAGAAGGGAAAATCACTTATGAATTCAATGTACAAGTGACCAAATTTGGCGAATTAAATTTGACAGGTACTTCAATGTCCTACTTTGACCCTACAAAAGAACGCTACGTTACCATTCGAACAGGTGATGACAAAATAGAAGTTGAAAAGAATGATAAATTCAATCTGACTGTTTCATCGGAAAACGAAAGTGACGAAAATCAAGCGAAGGAGGAAATCATTTCACTTCGTCCAAATGAAAATACGAAAACACCTCAATCAATGTATGGAACGAAAGCCTTCTGGATTGCCTTTGGCTCACCGCTTTGTTTAGCTTTTCTATTTGGTATTTGGTTCAAACAAAAGAAAGAAAAGCAAGTAATTGAAGGTGCTGTTAAAAAGGCAAAATCAAGCCAGAAAGAAATTGAAGCTATTTTTGACCAGGCAAGTATATCAGCGAAATCAGGTGATCATTCAAACAGTTACCGTTTGGTTGAAAAAGGTTTACAACAAGCTATTTCAGTCTTTCTTCAATCAGAGCATTTGGTTCTCACCAACCGCAATGAATTGACACAGCAACTATCTTCCCGTAACATTGCATCAGAAAATATAAACGTACTCTTTCAATTATTAGATCGTTGTGAATATGTCCGATTTGGCTTTGGTGAAACAGCTGATAGCTCCACAACAATAGATCAAGCGAAAAATTGGGTTTCACAAAATTTACGCGGATGATTCGGTTTACAATTGTCTTATTCTTCGCGTTTTCATGCTTCACAAGTCTGTTGGCACAAGATTCATTCGAAAAAGGATTATACCTCGCTCAAGCAAAAAAATATACGCTTGCCATTCGTGAATTCAAGTCCGTTTTAGAAACAAATCCAGCCAATGAATCTGCCATTTATAATCTCGGCAATTGTTATTTGCACAACAAAGAAAACGGAAAGGCAATCCTTTATTTGGAAAAATACTTAAAACTGAATCCGTCTGATGAGGAGGCAATGACCAAAATTGATCAGGCTTATTTACAATTAGGTTTAAACAAAACGTGGAAATCTCCCTATTCAACAACAGAAATACTAATTTTCCAAGTTGGACCAAATACTTGGGTTATTCTCTCTATACTGTTGAGTATTATCATGTCATGGTTGATTTTTCTTTCTTTCAAAGAAGCAAGAAAAAACACCTTAGCACTCATCCTACTCTTGTTTTTCTTAACAATTTCTTGTCTTTATAGTGCTTTCGCTGCTAAGCAATACATTGCAGACGAACGATTTGCCATTGTGACCGAAAAATCAATTCCAATTTTTGCCAATGACTTGGGTGAACTCACGCAAAACACATTAAGTGAAGGTACAAGAGTTGAATTCATTTCTATGACAAAAACCAACATCAAGGTTCGATTAGAAGGCGGAAAAACTGCCTTGATAAAATCTGCTTCAGTTGAATTTATCTAAGGAGGTGCATAAATCCTATCATTCTCCTTTGTTTTCCTTAATTTTGCAACAATGACTGACAAGAAGGTAAATATTCGCAACCTCACTTTAAGTGAAATCAAACATCATTTGGAAGAAATGGGAGAAAAAGGCTTCCGTGCAAAACAAGTGTATGAATGGTTATGGAAGAAAGATGCTACCAATTTCGAAGAGATGTCCAGTCTTGGGAAAGATTTACGCCAAAAATTGGATGAAATCTTTTTTATTGATCACATACAATTAGATGATCAACAAATCAGCTCGGACAAGACCATAAAATGTGCCTTTTCAGTTGGTGAAAACAAGGTGGTTGAAGGAGTATTAATCCCAACAACATCTCGCACAACAGCTTGTATATCATCACAAGTTGGATGTAGTTTGTCGTGCACATTTTGTGCAACTGGACGCTTAAAACTAATGCGTAATTTAACGGCAGGTGAAATTGTTGACCAGGTTGTTTATTTGAAAAATCAAGCAGAAGGTCGTTACAATACCCCATTGACCAATATTGTTTATATGGGAATGGGTGAGCCTTTGTTGAATTACAAAAATGTACTTCGTTCTGTTGAATTAATCACTTCAGAAGAAGGCTTGGGTATGTCGCCTAAAAGAATTACTGTTTCAACTGCTGGAATTGCCAAAATGATTCGCAAGTTAGGAGACGATGAGGTAAAATTCAACTTAGCTCTTTCTTTACATGCTGCGAATGATAAAAAACGCAGTCACATTATGGAAATCAACGATTCAAATAATCTAGCTGAATTGGCGGATGCCCTGCGTTATTTCCACCAAAAGACCGATTCACGCGTTACGTTTGAGTACATTATTTTCAAGGATTTCAACGATAAAATTGAGGATGCACGAGAATTGGCAGACTTTGCGAAATGTGTTCCATGTAAAATCAATATTATTGAGTACAACCCAATCGACGATAGTGAATTTCAACAAGCGGATAAAAATAAAGTTGATGCTTTTGCCGCCTATATTGAATCCAAAAACTTAGTAGTTAATGTCCGCAGAAGTCGCGGTAAAGACATTGATGCTGCCTGTGGACAATTGGCGAATAAAAACAAAGCTATTCAAAAAGAAATGAGGGTTTTGAAGTAAAATTTTAGCCGTTCAAATACCTATTTCCACCCTTCTGTCAAAAATTGTAAACATTGCCTCTTTTTTCTTTCTGAAGCCTGAGCAATCTTGTATATTTGTATTATGTTGACCGTAAAAGAAATGATGAAGCCAATTGAACCGGAAATTGCCGAGTTTGAAATACGTTTTCGTCAAAGTATGAAGTCAAAAGTGGCCCTTTTGGATAAAGTAACGCATTACATTATCCGCAGAAAAGGCAAGCAAATGCGTCCAATGTTCATTTTCTTAACAGCCAAAATGCTTGGTAAGGTTAGTGATCAAACATATGACGCTGCTTCACTCGTTGAACTTTTGCACACCGCAACTCTTGTTCATGATGATGTAGTTGACGATGCCAATGAACGACGAGGATTTTTCTCTATCAACGCCCTTTGGAAAAACAAGGTGGCAGTACTAGTAGGCGATTACATGTTGTCGCGCGTACTTTTGCTTTCCATCGAAAAGAACAATGTGCGTATGTTGGAAATTATCGCACGTGCTGTTCGGGAAATGAGTGAAGGTGAATTGCTTCAAATT
>JAIOZF010000090.1 GCA_021740745.1 Crocinitomicaceae bacterium
GTGAGAACTTAAGCGTTGGAGACAAGGTTGTAACAATTGGTGGAATTCACGGAAAACTTTTAGAAGTAAACGAATCAACAGTTTTGGTTAATTCTGAAGGTAGCAAAATCCGTTTCGATAAATCAGCAATTGCTCAGTCTTCGGAAGATCATTTGATGGCGAAATAATTTCTTTTTAAGCACTTTTAATCCCAATTCGTTCGAGTTGGGATTTTTTTTACTCAATGGTTGGGTATACTTGTTCATTGACACTAAAAAAAAGTACATCTTAAGTTCCTCTTTTGATGAGAGTAAAGATAAGTTCCTATCTTTACGTAAGATTTAACCACTTAATGTTTCTTTTTATGTTGCATCGTTTCATTTTTTTCTTCGCTTTAATATTTCTTTTTGGATCTTGTTCTGAGCCGAAAAAAGAAAAAGAAGAACCAATTGAACAACAGGAAACACTTGAAGAATCTTTAAAGAATGCAAAGGCACCCACTGCGACTGTTGACAGTGTTGAATTAAATAAATCATTAAAGAAAATCGAAGCAAAATATGGCGAGCAATGGGATTTTTGTAATTGTGTTGTGAAAGGAGATTCTATTAATAAAGCCTTCCTTAAGCCAAATTTGCCTGATAAAGAATTCGAAAGACTTTCAAATCGATTTGATGTAATTGATGAAAAATGTCAAGCATTTAGAATTCAAGATGCAAATAGAACGCCTGAAGAAAGAGCAATTCACGAAAAGAAAGTGAAGAAGTGCTTAAAGGCTGCGAAAGCGAATAAATCATAAGTGGGTTGATTTAAATAAGTTTCCATGAAAATCAAAATGAAAAGTAAGCTAATTGCTCTCATCCTGTTTTTAGTTCCAATACTCATCTTCAGTCAAATCACACATCCATCTGAAACTATTGGTAATTCAGAAAAACAAATTGGATATGGATCTGTTGCTGGTGAAATGGTTGATTTTGAAATGTATGAAGAGGCTTGTAAGGCTTTTCAAACACAAGATAGCGTTCAATTTTCTCAAATGAGACGTGACTATACTTCAAAAGATCGAGAAGTTTCTAATGATAAAGCTTGGAATTATGTTGTTGAAACAATTCTTTTTGAAAAAGAATACGAAGCATTAGGTATTGAAGTAAGTCAAAAGGAATTTTATGCATATTTGTTTGGGACAGATGGATTCCCTGTGTTGCCTGAAATAGCCTTAGGATTTTCAGATCCCGCAACTGGTTTGTTTAATCCTAAATTGCTTGAAGAAAGAATTGAGGAACTGAAATCTTCAAACGATGAAAATATTCAAAAACTTTGGGAAGACTCCAAAAAGTATTATACTGACCGGATAAAGCAAGAAAAGTATTTCCCTTTAGTGAAAAAAGGGCTGTTTGCAACAAATATAGAAGTAGCAGAAGCTAGTTCTTCACAAAATGAAATCAAAGTAATTTCGTATGTTTTAAGAAGGTATTCTGAAATTAATGATGACGAGATTGAAATTTCAGATTCAGAATTGTTGAAATACTATGAAGAGCACAAAAATGATAAAAAGTATAAAAACGAAAGCGCTAGAAGAGTGGTTCGTTTTTTTGATATCGAAATAAAACCGTCCAAAGATGATTCGTTGAAATTTGATAATGAAATAAGAAATTTGAAAGTCAGTTTTGGAACTGCCACGAATGATTCACTTTTCGTTATTCAAAACAGTGATGTGAAGTTTTATACTTCTTCAAAATTTGCAACTGCAGTTCCTGAAGGACATCCAAAGTCTCAAAATTTAATAACTAACTATCCAACTTATATGGATACAGTTTTCAAAGCTTGTTCAATTGGTCAAATTGTAGGACCTTATGAAAGCAAAGGAAATGTTGTGATTTCTAAAGTAATTGGGTTTACTCCAACACGATTGAAATCAAGACACATTTTGTTGGCTACAAATCAATCAAATGACAAGAAGGTGATTGATCAAAAACAAAAAATCGCTGATAGTTTGATGAAATTTATTACGAAAGAAAATTTTGAAGAATTTGTAATAAAGTATAGTGATGACAAAGGCTCTGTTCCAACCGGTGGAATGTATGACAATTTCATAGAAGCAGATATGGTTCAGGAATTTGCTACCTTCTGTGCTACCAAACCAATTGGATATATTGGCACTGTGAAAACCGATTTTGGAATTCATATAGTTGAGGTATTAGAAAGAGACGCAACAATGTATCCGGTTTTAGCATCAATTCACAAATCGTTGAGAGCAAGTCAGTCAGCTGTGGATGCGGTAGAAATTGAAGCCAATAATTTACGAAATGAATTGGAGTCTGAAATCTCAAAAAAAACAGATTTAAAAGCAAAAAATGAATTGTTCGATACAATAGTAGAAAAAGCTGGATTTTTTGTACGCCCCCTAAGTATTATAGATAATTCCCCAAAGATTTATGGTTTCACAACAGAAAAGGCAGAAGATGAAATATTAAAACTTGCTTATTTAGGTGATGTTAAAATAGGAGATATTTCAATCCCAATTAAAGATAATGACCGTTATGTTATTGCGATGTTATCCTCGATTCAAGTAAAAGGCGTTCCGAGCTTCTTAGATATTGAAGATATTATGAGAAGGGATTTAATTGAGGAGAAAAAAGCAGCGCTTTTAACAACACAAATGTTAGAAGATAAATCATTGAAAGCAATAGCGAAAAGGACTAAAAAAGAGGTTATAAAAGCGGAGATATCTTTTGAATATCCTTTTATTGCTGGCGCTGGTTACGAACCTGAAATTATTGGAATATTGTTCTCTAATATGAAAAACGGTCAATTGACGAAACCGTTAAAAGGTAAAATAGGCATTTATGTTGTGAAAATAGAAAAGTCTATTAAAATTGATGATTCAGCAAACAACAAAGATGAAATGTTGGCAGACTTAGACATAAATAGTCAAATATTAGAAGCAATGAAGAAAAAAGCAGAAATAATTGACAACAGAAGATTCTTAAAAGCAGGAATTAGAAGATAAAATATTCATTTGTTGTAAAAAAGTGTCAAGCGTTCTGAATTCAAGATGCAAATAGAACGCCTGAAGAAAGAGCAATTCACGAAAAGAAAGTGAAGAAGTGCTTAAAGGCTGCGAAAGCGAAAGCGAAATAAACTTTTTGTTTATTATCTTGTTTTAATTGCATACTTTTGATCTAGTGAAATCAATCATTACATATTGTTTATTGCTGAGCTTCTTTGTGTTGCTTACTCCTCGCGATATTTGGCATGAGTGCGAGCACCATGCGGTAGAACACCATGATCTGGATCATCACCATTCATCAACAGATCAGTCATTTGAAGATGGTAATTGTAATGTGTGCGATTTTGACTTAGGTTTTATTACGCGACCTTCATTTGTTCATTTTACATTTGATAAACAAGTATTTGTCAATCGCTCATACACTGCTTATTCACTTTACACAAAGGATAAGTTTCAACAATTCTCTCATAGAGGACCCCCAACGGTATAATTCAGTTATTTTCCAGCATATCTGTTGTTGGTTATCAATTTTGTTGAATTCTTAGGAAACAACATAACTGTTTCATATACCTTTCACCCATTATGTTAAAGTTTTTACTTTCATTTAGTCTTCTGATTAGTTTTTTAGTCTTGTTAACTCCTCGCACCGTTTGGCACGAGTGTAAACATCATGACCTTGAGCACCATCATGCCTCTAATGAACAAACCTTCGATCAAAACGATTGCTTTGCCTGTGATTTTGATTTGGGAATTATTTCTCAACCAACATTTATTCGATTCCTCTTCGACAAAGTAGTTTATGTGGATCAAACGTACACTGCCTTTTCCCTTTATACGAAAGATAAGTTTCAACAATTTTCACACAGAGGTCCACCAACTGTATAAATTGTGTTCGTCCATACATCGCTTTGTTAGTGCGTATGGACTTGAACTTTGACAGTTCACTGCTTATTTTTTTATTCTTAATAATCAAACGATGACGCGTATAATACAAGTGTTGTCTGTTCTTTTGCTTAGTCATTTTAATGTCGTATCACAGACTTTTAATGGAAGCATAAAAGATCAGCAAACAGGTTCACCAATACCTTTTAGTTCAATTTATATACTTGATTTAGAAATTGGAATTATTGCCGATAGTGTGGGGAATTTTATTGCAAAGAATTCTCTTCCCTCTCAAATCAAAGCTAAGTTTTCAGCTACTGGTTATGAAAGCAAAGTGTTGACGATACAACTCCCAGCTACAAATTTTGTGGTGTTTTTAGAAGAACGCCATCTTGAATTTGATGAAATTATTGTTTCTAACAATCAAGGAGCGAAACAACAAAGTAATTCGATTCATATTGAAACGCGGAAACTGAGTGACTTAAACACTATTCCTGCTACTAACTTAGGAGAGGCAATGAGTAATATTCCTGGAGTATACAGTTCATCGACTGGTACAGGAATTTCCAAGCCGGTTATTCGTGGCTCACAGGGTATTCGAGTTGTAACCCTTTTGAATGGTTTACGAATCGAAAACCAACAATGGGGTGGAGATCATGGAATGGGAATGACCGAACTGGGCATTGGTTCCGTTGAAGTAATTAAAGGTCCCTCTTCATTACTGTATGGTGCAGATGCCTTAGGAGGAGTGATTTATTTCATTGATGAGCCTTATGCTGGAGCCAATTCACACGAATTGAATTTGAAAACCCAGTTTGAATCTGTTTCGTTAGGGACAAAAAACCAGTTGATGTACAAGATGGCTCGACAAAATTACCGTTTGAGTATAGGTGGATTGTTTACAGATCACGCAGATTATCAACTTCCTTCGGGACAATACGCTGAAAACTCGCGCTTTTCAGATCGATCAGCTAAATTGGCTTTTGGAGCCAATAAAAAGAATTGGGCGATGCACATTCGGTATAACTTCTCTAATACTCGAGCGGGAATACCAGGACATACACACGATTCAATCCCGAATCCAGCTGATTTCCAAGTGGATGATCAAAGTCGGCAAAGAGCCATTCCAGCACAAGTATTCTTCAATCATTTCCTTTCCATTGAAAATAAATTTTTCTTCAAGCGACATGTGTTGACCTTGCTAGGTGGACAAACGTTTAATCGCTTGAGAGAGTTTGAAGAAAAAGTGACTATACCTGGTATTAGTGCAGACTTATACAATTCTGTCTATTCCTTAAAGTTAAAGTCTCAACTAACAGAGAATTTATCCTTGGTTTCCGGTTACCAAGGAATGGTTCAATACAATGTAAATGATAGTCAGGCAGAAGAACAACTCATTCCCGATGCATTAACAATTGATAATGGCGTCTTTTCGATTGCTTATCTCGAAAAAGGTAAGTGGAATTGGCAAGGAGGATTGCGATTTGACATTCGATCGTTAGAAAGTTTAAGCGCCTTCAAAGGCACAGCGCCAATTCGACGAAACTTTAACGGCTTAAACTATTCCTTAGGTGTTGTAAGAACTGGTGAAAAACATACGGTTAGATTAAACATGTCTTCTGGTTATCGAGCACCTCATTTGTCAGAGTTATTAGCCAATGGATTTCATCATGGAGCATTGCGTTACGAAATCGGGTCAACAGAATTGACATCTGAAAAAGCCAATCAATTGGATTTTACCTACGAATACCACGGAGAACATTTAAGTATTGTGGTCAATCCATTTGCTTCCTTATTAAATGATTATATCTTCCTTGAGCCGAAAGATTCCTTAATCGAAGCCCTTCCAGTTTATGTTTATAAGCAAATAGATAAGGCATATTCATACGGATTGGACTTCGGTTGGCATTATCACCCGCATTTCGCACATTGGTTGCATTTGGAAAATTCGTTTTCACATGTGACGGTTGAAGGAAGAGAAGGTTTCAATCTTGCTTTGATACCTCAAACCAGAATCTCTACTTTATTGAAAGCTTCATTCAATATGAAGACGAAAGTGCGATTAGAACAATTCACTGTGCAACACACGTACTATTTCAAACAAGATCAAATTGCCGCATTTGAAACACCTTCTCCTGCTTATCAAGTAGTAAATATTGGAGCACAGGGTAAAATAACAGGGAAGTTTCCATTAGAGATTAAGGTGGGCGTGAAGAACTTGTTAAATGCAAAGTACATCGACCACCTTTCAAGGTTAAAGAACATAGATCTACCATTTCCAGGTAGAAATTATTACATCAGTTTAAATTATCAATTAACATTTAAATCAAAATCAAATGAAAAAGTCAATTAGTTTAGTAGCACTTGCTCTTGTTGCAAGTAGTTTTCTTTCGTCATGTAAAAAAAATCAGTGTGAAACATGTGATTATTACAAGGGTGGTGTCGATACCGAGTTAGGTGAATATTGCGGTGATGATTTAGACAATATTGAGAAAAATGGGTATACAGATAGCACCGGAACGACTTATGAGGTGCACTGTGGGGCTCATTAATATTTATGTTGAATTGAAAAGGGAGGTGGAAGCACTTCCCTTTTTTTGTTTACACTAATTTAATCTGTTCATATAGTTTTTATGCAAAATATAAAGTGATTTAAAAATAGGGTGATATACAGCTAACACCCTAAAAGGAAATTTGCATAAAAAATAGATAAAATGAAAAGAAAATTAGTATCACTATTTATGTTGGGGTTTTCTGTAACAAGTTTTGGTCAATCGTTTGTTGCAACGTGGGATTTCAATTCAATTGTGAATGACGCAGCAACCGCAACTGGAGTTAATACACCGTCATTAGGTTCAGGGATTTTTAACACTGTTGGAGGAGTAACAAATACATATTCTACAGGTAATCCAAATGACTTGAACACGACAGATAATTCAGGTTTTCAAACAACTGGGTATCCAGCATTAGGTTTAAATCCAAAGACGGGTGGAGTTCAATTTGATCTTTCTACAGTTGGATTTAATAAAGTTCAATTAGAATTTTATCAACGATTAAGCAACACTGCGGCAAATACATGGGTGCTGCAATATACATTAGATAATACAGGTGTTAGTACTGGAGGGACTGTTGTTTGGACAGATGCTACTACCTATACTTTTACTCCTGCACCAACAGGTACAGGTGATATATGGTATTTAAGAACATTTGATTTTTCAGCAATTGGCGGATTGAATAACAACGCAAATGCTGGATTCAGAGTTGTATCTGATTTTGATCCAGTTACTGGAAATTACCTTGCTGCTCGTTCAACTAGTACATATGGTACAGGCGGAACTTGTCGTTTTGATCTTGTAACAGTGAAAGAGGCAGAAGGAACTGCTTCAATTGTTACAGCAAGTAATTTTCAAATCGTAACAGAGACAGCTGGAACTGTAAATGTACCTGTTACTTTTGCAAATGCAAATAATGCCCTAGCAGAAGTGGTGTTCGAAATTTCAGGATATTCTTCTGGAGGTCTAGGAACAGATTTTAATTGGTCTGTTGATGATACCTTAACTATACCAGCATTATTTAATGGAGTAGTTAATTTTCCTATCACTATTTTGAATGATAGTCAAGCAGAGAGAGCAGAAACTGTCATCTTAAAAATTAAATCACACAGAAATGCTCTTGTTTCAGCTTCACAGTACTACCAAATCATTTATGTAAAAGACAATGATTATGTAGCACCAGTTGGTACAAATGAGTTAAACATGAACTTATTGACGAGCTTTTCAAATGGCGCTGCTGGAACGAATTCGGCTGAAATCGTTGTGTATGATTCATCAAATTACCGTTTGTATATTGCAAATAGTATTGGGGCAAAGTTGGATATTGTTGATTTCTCAAATCCTTCTTCTCCTTTATTTTTAAACAGTGTGAATGTTACGCCTTATGGTAATATCAATTCTGTTGCTGTTCACAATGGCGTTGTAGCAATGGCAGTTGAGAATGCGAATGCTCAATTAAATGGTTCGATTGTATTTTTAAATCAAGATGGAGTTTTTATTAGTCAAGTTACCGCAGGTGCAATGCCTGACATGATAACATTCAATAAAGATTTCACAAAAATCCTTACAGCAAATGAAGGAGAACCGGATGCTACATACGCTGTTGATCCAGAAGGTTCAGTAACTATTGTAGATTTAACTCCTGGTTATGCTGCTTTAACGAATGCAAATGCAACTACAGTTTCTTTGACACAATTCAATGGACAAGGAGCTGCTTTGATTGCACAAGGAATTAGAATCTTCTCTACAAGTGCTTCTGTCGCACAAGATATGGAACCTGAATATATTGCAATTTCTGATGACAATACAAAAGCATACGTTAGTTTACAAGAAAACAATGCAATGTTGGTAATTGATTTAGCAACATCAGTAATTGAAGCAATTCGTCCTTTGGGTTATAGTGATTATTCAACTGGAAATGGTATGGATGCATCTGATCAAACAGGTCAAGTATTAATTACGTCGTTACCAGTGAAAGGTGCCTATATGCCAGATGCGATGGTTTATTCTACAATCGGTGGTCAAGGTTATTTGTTTACTGCAAATGAAGGTGACTCAAGAGAGTTTGGCTCTGTGGTTGATGCAAACAGAATTTCAACCTTGAATTTAGATGCGACAGTTTTTCCTGATCAATTGATTTTGAAAAATAATCGTTTAGCTGGACGTTTAAGTGGTTTGAAATATTCAGGTGACACAGATAATGACGGTGATTTAGATGAAATCCATACAATGGGTGGTAGATCTTTTAGTATTTGGAATGCTGCAACTGGCTCGCTTGTTTTTGATTCAAAGGACTTAATTGAACAAATCGTTGCTGCTCACCCTGTTTATGGAGCAATTTTTAATGCTTCTAATTCAATTGGAACACCTTCATTAAAAAACAGAAGTGATGATAAAGGTCCAGAACCAGAAGGTGTAACGACAGCGACTATCAATGGTGATAATTACCTTTTCATTTCATTGGAGAGAGTTGGTGGAGCAATGATTTTCAATATTAATGATCCTGCTAATCCAGTTTATGTTGGTTACAGAAACAATCGTTCAACAACGGCAAGTGGTCCAGATTTAGGAGCGGAAGGAATGATTTACATTTCACCAGAAGCTTCTCCAAACGGAAATTCAATTATCATTCTTGCTAATGAAGTGAGTAGTACACTTTCAATTTATCAAGTAAATACGTGTGCTGAAATTGCTGGGGCAGAAATTACAGCGACTGAATCTACTTTATGTGAAGGTGAAACAACAGAATTTACAATTCTCGGTTCAGCTGGTAGCACGGTTCAATGGTATTTAAATAACCAAGAAATTGTTGGTGCTAATTCAACAACGTTAACAGCAAACGAAAGTGGAGAATATGAGGTGTATGTTCAAAGTGATTTGTTTGCTTGTACTGATACCTCTTCAGCAGTTCAGTTGACTGTAAATCCATTGCCATTGGTTACAGCGTTAATTACGGATGAAATTATTTGTGAAGGTGAATCAGTTGTTTTAACTGGTCAAGGTGCATTAACGTATACTTGGAATAATGGAGCTTCAGATAATGTTTCTTTCTCACCAAGTGCTTCAGCAAATTACACGGTAGTTGGAGAAGATGCAAACGGTTGTGAAAATACAGCATCAATTTATTTGACTGTTAACCCACTTCCATTGGTTGTGGCGAATGTAACAGATACTGAAATTTGTGAGGGTCAAAACATTATTTTCTATGGTTCAGGTGCACAATCTTATGCATGGAATAATTCAATTGTGAATGGTGTATCGGTTATGCTTATGAACTCAGGTACATTCGATCTAGTTGGGACAGATGTAAATGGATGTACAAATACTGATAACGTTTCAGTTGTTGTGAACACTGTACCAAGTATTTCTTTGGGAGCAGACACAACCATTTGTACATATAATGCCCCTTTAGATTTGAGTGTAGCTGGAACGTATGCTTCTTATAGCTGGAATACAGGTGAATCAACAGCGTCGATTGAAGTAAATCAAACAGGATCGTATGCTTTAACTGTAACTGCTGCTAATGGTTGTACAGATTCAGATGCAATTTTGGTAATTCTTGATCCATGTTTAGGTGTGGAAGATTTAACGAATGCAATCAGCGTATATCCGAATCCAACTAGTGGAATGATTACAATGAATTTCGGTAAAGAAATCAACAACGGTAAAGTTGAGTTGATTGATGCGCAAGGTAGAATTGTTTTAACGAACGAAGTGAATGGCGAAAATCACACACTTGATATCAGTTCATTTGCAGCAGGAATCTACACGGTGGTATTGATTGATGAGAAAGTTGCTCAACAAGTGAGAATCATTAAAGAATAAAAAGTAATTAAGTTGTTTTAAGGCAGTCTCCAAAAGGGGCTGCCTTTTTTTAGGTCACAAAAAAAGGCTTCCAAATG
>JAIOZF010000016.1 GCA_021740745.1 Crocinitomicaceae bacterium
GGATACTTAGCTGTTAAAAATTGTATTCACCAGAATATTTTTCGAAAATATGTCGACCTCAATCGTATTCTCGAGGAAGAAATAGATTTTAAATCGAAATTGTTTATTTGGTGCCAAAAGAACAAGTTGAAATTGGATTACAGTGTACTGAATGAAACCAATAATAATGGCAATTGGGAATACACTGTTTTGGTAACTATAAATGAACGTGATTACGGCAAAGGTTCTGGGGCTTCAAAAAAGTTAGCTGAACAAGCAGCATCAAAAGAAACACTTGAATTGATGGGTGAAATCTAAATCTTATTCGCCGTTTAAATAATTCAACAATATATTCCATACCTCGTCTGTATCAGAATTCATATCAGAACAGTAGAAACGGGAATATCCACCATCAAGAATTAACCTTCCTCCAAAAAACTCCGAACTCAGAATAACAGGCTCATCTTTTACCCAAGCTTCCACATTAAGTCGAACATCTAAAGGAAACAAAACAATACTATTTCCTGCTGGAATGGTTGATTTATCATTAAAAATAGATTCACTTAACACATTCGTTGTGGCAATAGATTCATTTGTTTCTCCCCAAAATTCTTTTGAAAATAAGCGTTTAGTCAACTGTTGAGCTTCGGCTTGCAAGGGCCAATTTTCACAACCGACATAAACACCTTTCCCTTCAGACAAGAAAGATTCAATTCGGTCAAGATCGGTTTCTGACAAAGATGACGTTGCACCAGAAAAAATAAACAACACATCGTATTTTCCCAAAGAATCAATGCTCGATTGCAGTGAGAATTCGTTTGAATCCAAACACAAAGAATGTGTATTTCCAAGCACCAAATAATTATGTTGCGTTTTTCCCGATAAAAAGGAAAGTACAAAAAGAAAGAAAATGAAAATTCTAATCATATTTATCAATACACGTACTTTCTTTTCTCGTTCAATAATTTGTATGATTATTTTTCGTAACTTCAAGATAACCACTTTCAATTTTATATGAATCATACTGAATTAGGACAGTTAGGCGAAACCTTGGCCGAACGTCACCTCAAACAAAAAGGCTATTCCATTCTTGGGCGTAATTATCGTTTCAAAAAACTGGAAATAGATATCATTGCCGAAATGAACTATCAACTGATTATTGTCGAAGTAAAGACACGTCAAACAGCTGAAATTGGAGAACCTTGGCGCGCTGTAACCAGGCAAAAGCAACGACAAATTATTCGCGCGGCAAATCAATATATTGTTGAAAACAACATCGATTGGGAAACACGTTTTGACATCGTATCCATCGTTCATAATTCGTATCGAACGGCGATTGAACACATTGAAGATGCTTTCAACCCTGGACTATGAAAATTGGACAGTGCGGTAGTTCGCTTTTTTCGCCTATCTTTGTTTTTTAATTCTGCTCGTGATGAACACAAAAAATGGAGGAAGACGATCTTCAGGATCTACTTCTTCAAAAGGTAAGATGCCTTTTGCAAAAAAATCTACTGTACCTGCAAAGAAAGCCGGTCCTGGTGCTAAGAAAGTTTCGCCAGTTAGTAGTACAAGAAAAACAGCTGCTCCAAGCGCTGATTCCACCGCTGCAAAACCAAAGAAAGAGGTTACAGCGCGTGATAAACGGAAATACATCGATTTTAAAGATAAACAGAAGAAAGGCGATCCACTTCCAAATTTCAATGAAAACGAACAACGATTGAACAAGTATTTGTCCAATGCGGGCGTTTGTTCTCGTCGTGAGGCGGATTTGTTAATTGCTACAGGAGTTGTTAGTGTGAACGGTACTATTGTCACCGAAATGGGTTATAAGTTGAAACCTGGTGATGTTGTGAAGTACGATGGAGGGACGATTAACGCTGAAAAGAAGCGTTATGTGCTCTTAAACAAACCAAAAGGATACATTACAACCATGGACGACCCAATGGGGCGCAAAACGGTTATGTCGCTTGTTAAAAAAGCATGCCGTGAACGTATTTACCCAGTTGGACGTATGGAAAGAGATACAGTTGGATTATTGATGTTTACGAATGATGGTGATTTATTCAAGAAATTGACCCATACAACATTTAAAGCATCGCGCATTTATCAAGTCGAATTGAATAAGCCAGTTAAAAAGGAAGACCTTGGAAAGTTAACGGATGGAATTGATTTGGAAGATGGTAAAACAGCTTTCGATGAAGCTGAATTCGTTCGCGATGGTTCAAGTAGAGAAATTGGTGTTAAATTGCATTCAGGAAAGAACCAAGTGGTTAAAAGAATGTTTGAAGCCTTAGGATATACAGTTGTAAAACTTGATCGTGTGCAATATGCTGGCTTAGACAAAAAAGATTTACCTCGTGGTATGTTCCGTCATTTAACAGAAAAAGAAGTTGCATTTTTAAAAATGTCTTAATGAAAAAGTGGTTTTTTTTATTTACACTAGCTGTATTGATAGCATCATGTGGCGAGAAAAATGGTTTTGAATCAAAGAATCCGTATGCTGCTTATTTTTATCCTTGGGATACGCTTTCTAAGTTTTACCTCTACCGAGATGTAGCAAATGGTTTGGATGAACAATTTCACCGCATCTATTCAATCAAAGATTCTGAGGGTGACCATATCGTAGTTGAAGTTTATTCTTCTGATGGTAGAATTATTGAAGCGACCAATTACAATGTCGATTCATTAGATGTGATGGATCACATGGTTGTCAATCGCAACTTAGAGAAAACAAAGGCGGAAGTTTTTAAAGACAAGGCTTTTCCAATGAATTCATCAGAAGAAACTTGGCTTGCAAGTCGTTTTTCTGGGTTTTTGGATTCAACCTTAATTCTCCGTGAAGTTAAGCGTAAGGTCAATAAAGAAATAAGTGACTTTGAGGTTATGGACTCAAAAGCTGATGCAGTTGTAATGTTTGATCATATTCGTATGACGAATTTCAATCCATTTACAAAAAAGGAGTTTGTGCAAGAAGGCGATGCCTACACCTATTTCGCCAAAGGATATGGATTGGTTGAATGGCATTCTAAAAACAAAAAGGTCCATTACAAATTAGAAAAAATCCTTACCCAAGAAGAGTGGTTAAAGATTATAACGCGCTAAATCCTTGCTCATGCGAATGTTGATTCTATTGTTGCTCATGCTACCAATCTTAGCATCAGCTCAATCTTACAAAAGGAAACCAAAAAACTCAGTAGCGAAAGGTACTTTTTATGGCTATTGGGGATACAATCGAAGCGGTTATACAAAAAGTAATATTCGTTTTGTTGGACCAGGATATGATTTTAATTTAGCCGGAAGTAAAGCACACGATAACCAAAGTCCATTTAGTTTTGGAACGTATTTTAATCCCAAGAAAATAACTGTGCCTCAATTCAACGCACGAATAGGTTATTATTTTAAAAACCATTGGGCGATTGATTTCGGTTACGATCATATGAAATACGTCTTTGATGACGGCAACAATGTTTTGTTATCTGGAACTATTAATCCGGGGATTGACACCGTAAATTTTTGGTCTGGAAATTATACGAATCAACCAATCACAACCAATCGAAATACTTTCCACTATGAAAACTCGAATGGATTGAATTACTTGCGTTTGGGAATTACACGTTCTGACAATTGGTATAAGCTCGGTAATTGGTTAATCATTTCTTCGAGCGAAAGTATAGGATTAGGTGGAATTCTATCGTTTAATGATTTTAAGTTTGCAGGCAAAGAGGATTTGGTGACCGTTTCCATGTCAGGATATGCTCTATCCGCACACGCTGGTTTACGTTTCGAATTCTTCAAGCATTTCTTTATTCAACCTTCGTTAAGCGCAGGATTTATGCATCAAACAAAAGTGCGAACTAGAGCACTAGATCCCAATTCATATGCGCGACAAATGTATGGATATTACATGTTTGACACCTCTTTTGGGTTCTTCCTTTATATTCGTCCAACAAATGATTGCAACTCCTGTCCAAACTGGTAGGCTTACTCTTTTAGCTTCGCTCTAAAATCAATTTTGTAATAGAAGATAGGTAGAAATCCAAGTTGTTGTTTTTCCGCAAAAGGCGCTGCACTTGGGTCTTTCAAATTCGGAGCATAGGTCAAACTCAGTAAATTCTGTGTATTGAATATGTTTACCAAATCAAGTCCAATTTCATGTGTCATTTTCTTGGCATTTAATTTCCAACTGATTTTAACATCAGCTCTGAAATAATCTCTGAATTGTTGTTCGTTAAATGCCGAATCGATGAAAATAACCTCATTATATTTCTTTGAATTCAAGGTGTCAGGTAAACCATAGCGTTTTCCGCCAGCGTAAGTTACCTTAAAACCTAATGAAATGATTTGATTTTCTTTTATTTTAAATTCTTTACCTGCTAATAAATTTGCAACATAACTTCCATTGTATGAAGTATTTCGTTGAATACCATCACTTCCTGTATATTTCGAATCGTACAATGTTCCTGAGAACATAAAGAAGAATGATTTATCAAAGAACTTTTGCACTGTTAGTTCAATACCATAATTATAACCGGTTCCTGTATTTTCAAGCGAATCTGGGAAGAAACGTGCAAATCCACCACCCATGTTGATCAATGAATAGGACGACGGAGCTACGGTAACTGGTACGTTATACAAATACTGGTAATATGCCTCACTTCTAATATTCAATTTGTTTTTGAATGCTTTTTCAAATCCAACACCCGTATGTATACTTTTTGAAAAGTCCATATTTTTATTGTGATAGATTTTATTTCCTTGTGCATCAAACTTATTGTAGGTATAAGTATATAACGGTTGAGTTGAACTATGCAAACCAGCTCCAGCAAATACAGCTTTGCTATTTTTCATACGCAATTTCCAGCCTAATCTTGGTTCAGCCGGACTTAAACTATTACTCATTGAGAAGTACTGACTGTGAATTCCTGCTGTGAAATCCATGTTTTCCGTCATGCGATATTTCCATTGAACAAAGGGTTGAATTAGAAAAGTATTTCCTTTGAAATCCCAGCGTTGAACAAAATTACTATCCGTCACTACAGCTAAAGCAGAATCTTGTTGGTTAATAAAAAAGGCATCAATATTAATCCCGAATTTAATTAAGTTTCGCTTGTTTGCTTTATGATTTACACTTACATATCCTGATGTTTTAGTGGTCCCAAATTTATATCCCATCATTGGATAGATGGAATCAACGCGTATTGTCACTTGATCAGATTCGAGTCCTCTTAATAAGTAGTTGTGGTTAGCGCGCTGTTCTTCATATGACAGGGATAAGGTTGATGTTATGAACGTTTTTTCATTGATTGATTTCTTGAAGTTTAAACCAGTTACCCCCATCGTAGTTCCGAAATACTGATCGCGATCTCCTTCACCATAAAATTCTTCTGAATATTCTTTTTGGTCAGAAATCATGATAGCAATATTGCTCTTTCCACCTATTCCGAAGAAAGAAAGGGCTCCGCCATTTTTTAGTCCCCAGTTGAATTTGAATGCAGCATCACCATATACAGGAACGGCATCAGTTCCCAATTGAACACCTATTTTTTGGAACAAACTCAAAGTAGAATAACGCCCCATAACCAAGTAAGATGATTTTTTATTTTTACTCAATGGTCCTTCAGCCAAAAATTCAGTTCCTAAAAAACCAAATTGTCCAGTGAATTCATGACGATTGTTATTACCATTTCTAAGTTTCAAGTCAAACACCCCTGATGTACTGTTTCCGTATTCGGCAGGAAAGGCACTCATCAAGAAATCGGAATTACCTAATATTTTATTGTTTAGGATTGAAACGGGCCCACCTGTACTGCCGGAAATAGCAAAATGCGAAGGGTTTGGAATATCAATTCCCTCAACTTTCCAAACTACACCTAAAGGTGAATTTCCGCGTATTATGATGTCATTTCTAGAGTCATCTGCACCTTGCACTCCTGCAAAGTTGGAAGCCATTCGAGCAGGATCCATTCGTGATCCGGGGTAACGATTCGTTTCTTCAACGCTAAATTGCTGAGCTGAAATCACAGCAAGTTCATTGATAACTTCTCCATTTCTGCGCGCTGTTACAGTGACCTCCTCTTGTTCTTGATAGCTTTCTGATAAAGGTACATTTGCAATTACTTCTTTCCCTGAGTTGACTTCTATGGTAATTGATTTAGTATCATAGGTCATGAGTTGAACCTCCAGTTGATGTTTTCCAATAGGAACATTCTGAATAACGAATTGTCCCTCTGAATCACTTATGGCTCTGAACTGCTTTACAGTATCAGGAGTAAAGATGTTGATTTTGGCTCCAATTAGTGGGTAATTAGTTTCGCTGTCATATATTTTTCCACGAACGGTTTGAGATGGTTGCGCAAAGATTAAGCTTGTGGTAAATACAAAAATTAGTAGTAGTGTATTTTTCATATTAAAAAATTTGTTCAAATGTAAAAACTCTTTGTTGATTTTTATAATTGAATATTGCAAATTGATTTTTCGAGGTTGTGAATTTCACAAATTTCTACAATGATTAATACCAACCTAGATTAAGAGAAACTATTTTAATAATTAAGGATTTAAGAATTTAGTATTAATTGAATTCTTTCAATTGTTTTTGATATTCTTCTGCTGTCAATGGCTTTTTATAAACTTCTCTAAAAATAAATTGATTAAGAGAGTTAAAATGAAGATTACGCACATCTGAATAAACGATTTGAATATCACCACTATACCAAAGCGGAATAATGGGTGGATCTTGCATCAGTACTTTTTCTGCTTTGGCATAATAAATCATTGCTTCAGATAATTTGCTGCTATTTTTAGCTTGTTCAAACAATTGATCGAACAAAGGGTTTTGATAGCGCGATTGATTAATTTTAGAAGGTTCAGTTTTAGACACGGGAATTGCTTTACCATAGAAATTAGAAAGGAAAGTTTCTGGATTGGCATAATCACCGGCCCAAGCACTTCTAAAAATATCTCCTTTTGCAATCGAAGCGTCGTTGTCTTTTTGTTCAAAAGTTGATCCGTCAATATTCACGTTAATATTTAAAATTTGAAAAATTTGTTGTGCAATTTCGTCAGCAACGGCAGAATGAATATCACCGATGTTGTAACGTAGGTTAACAGAACCAAAACCTTTACCATCAGGATATCCTGCTTCTGCAAGTAATTTCTTTGCTTTTTCCGGATCAAAAATATAGGATGCATCGCGTACACCAGAAAAGTCGTAACCGCGGAAACTTGAGGAGATGGGTGGAACAATTCCATAGTATCCCAACTCGTAATATTGATTTCTTAAAACTTCCCTTCCAAGCTTTTCTTTATCAATAGCATAATTGAATGCCTGTCGCACTTTAATATTGTTAAAACGCGGATCTTGCATATTGAAAAAGTAATAATTGGTTGACAAAAGTGGGTTGTTATGCATTACAAATAACGGTGGATTGGAGTTGAAATCTTTGATTCGACCTTCAAGCATTTTTGTAATTCTCCCAGGAGGTAATCCTGTTATTAAGTCCGTTTCCTTATTTTCGAACATTTCAAGTTGTTCAAGTTTGCGACTTTGAAATACAAACACTACACTGTCTAAATAAGGGAGTGTATTTCCTTCTGCATCCTTTAAGTAGTAGCCTGTGTTCTTTAATAAAATGGCTTTTTTCAAGTCACCACTAACATAACCATTAAACATGAACGGCCCGGTTCCAATCATGTCTCCTTCTGTATTATTTTCGATTAGTTTTGCAGGAGAAATTGCCGCACAGCTGTTGGTTAGTTTGTTTAAAAAGTTGTCGTCTTTTTGAATTAATTCCAAACTAACTACATCTTTGGTAACGCTTATTCCACTTATAGTTTTGGCTTTTCCTTCGAAAAAATCATCTGCTCCTTTTAAGTTTCCTTTGTAGAGAAAAGAATAGGCGTGAGGGGCAAGACCCTTTTCGTTTTTGGTGCAAGCTTTTTCAATTGATTTTTGAATATCATCAACCGATAATTTGCGATCATTATCGTTGGAGAATAATTTATGTGGATGAAAATAGACATCTTTACGAATGGTGAAATCATAGCGTAATCCATCTGGACTAACTTTCCATTCAGTTGCGATTTGGGGGTTAACATTTAGGGATTTAGGATCAATTGAAACCAATCCTTCCATTACTTGATTTAAGACAGTTGCGGTATAATAATCAGTTACATCTCTTGAAATGTGGGTAGATGGTTCAATGTCGATTGACATAGTAAGAGTGCCACCAGCATGTTCAAATTGCTTATTGTTTTCTCCAGAACATCCGACAACAAAAAGTGCCAAAATACTAACCGCCCAAAAGTACTTCATTGTTGAATAGTAATTCATTAAGCACAAGAATACTAAAAAAAAATGAAATTTGGAAAAATCCAAGGTAGGCATTGAAAAATTCGCAGATAAACACACAATTTTATTTAACAAAATATTAAAAAAATAACATTTACGTTAAAAATACATACAGAATCCATAAAAAAATACGATGTTTTATTTGCTAAAGAAAAAAAAAGCAGTTAATATTGCGTAGTTATTTAAAACCCACTGTTACATTGCAGTTCATGAGAAAAATTTTAAGTGTTCTACTTTTTATTCTGATCGCTACCATAAGCTTTGCATCTCTCTCAATTGAAGGAACTTACCAGGGCAAAAACCTATACATTCAGAATCCGATGGACGATGAAGGCTTCGGTTATTGTGCCACTAAAGTTACAGTTAACGGGGATATCATGCCAGGAGGAACAAATATGGGCGCTTTTGAAATTGATTTCTCAAATTTTAATATTGCAATTGGTGAACCAGTGTTTATTGTAATCGAACATCACGATGGATGTAAACCAAAAATACTTAATCCAGAAGTTTTATTGCCAAGAAGTACTTTTGTTATTTCATCAATTGCTGTAACAACAGGCGGCAAATTAACATGGTCAACGACGTCGGAGCAAGGAAAATTACCTTACATCGTTGAGCAATATCGATGGAACAAGTGGGTAACTGTTGGAGAAGTTCAAGGAAAAGGTACGACTGGAGCAAATTCATATGAGTTTCAAGTAACACCGCATTCAGGAGAAAACACCGTTCGTGTTGTTCAAATTGACCATTCTGGTGCTAAAAGAACATCGAAGGAAGTTAAATTCAAGTCAACAGTTGCAGCAGTTATGAAAAGTCCAGCGAAAGTGAAAGACATCATTAACTTCTCAGCAAATGGAGTTGCTGTTGAAACGCGTTATGAGATTTATGACGCTTATGGAAACATTGTTAAGAAGGGCGTTGGATCTTCTGTAAACTGTGAAAATCTTTTAAGAGGAGTATACTACATTAATTTTGATAATTTGAACGAGAAGTTTATCAAGAACTAAATTCACATATTTATTTCATAACCTGAGGTTCGCTTCAGGTTTTTTTTTGCCCTATGCTTAGAAAAATTGAACATTTAGGAATTGCCGTTGCAAACATTGAAGAGTCGCTGATGATGTACGAAACTCTTTTAGGTACAAATTGTTATAAAACAGAATCTGTGGAATCAGAAGGTGTGAAAACTGCTTTTCTTCAAGTGGGCGAATCTAAAATTGAATTACTTGAAGCGAGTAATCCATCTTCCCCAATTGCCAAGTTTTTAGAAAAAAAAGGCCCAGGTATTCATCATATTGCCTTTGATGTTGAGAATATTGAAGCGGAAATAGCACGGCTTACTTCACAGGGATTTGAATTGATACACACCACTCCTAAAGATGGAGCAGACAATAAGTTAATCGCTTTTCTTCATCCAAAATCGACCGGAAGCATACTTATTGAGTTGTGTCAAGAAAAGAATTCATAAAGAAATTCTGGATTAGTTAAGTGTAACGTTTGCAATCCAATTGATTTTGCACCAACAATATGCTGAAGTGTGTCGTCTATAAAGATGGTTCGCGCTGCTTCTAAGCCATTTTCTTCGAGCACAAAAGAAAATGCTTGAGTTGTTGGTTTTCGATGCTTTATTTCGTGAGATAAGTACATTTTATGAAACGATTCTTCCATTGCAGAATCAGTTACTTTTTTCCATTCATCCCGAACCTTTTGAATATGTAGATCATTCGTGTTGCTTAACAAAAATGTCGGTAGTGACTTTTTAAGATCGGCTAGTAGCGCGATTTTTTTTAACGGGACATCTAATATCATTGCGTTCCATGCCGCTACTACCTTATTAGGGCTAGTTCCAAAAGGTAGGTGAGGAAGCAATAAATTTATAAAGTGCTGAGTGGATATTTTACCTGTTTCATAAGAATCAAATAAATCGCTCTGTGCCATTTGTGAATAGACTTGTTCAAAATTTGTCATACCCAATTCATGAAAAGCACTTATTGTTTTCTGATAATCCAAATTAATAATTACGCCACCAAGGTCAAATATTACCGCGTCGAAGGAGTTCATTTTCATGATGCAAAGAAACAAAAAAGAGGTGACCTTTTGGACACCTCTTTACTCATAAACGAGTGAGAATTATTTTTTCAATTGAACATTTAAATCAAATGCAATTGCAGATTGAATTTTTTCTCCAGTAGTTGGATCTGCTTGCATTCCTGCCATATTCAAAGAAGCAAAATCAACATCAAATTTACCAACGATTGAAGCTCCGTTTTCATCAGCTACCAATTTCGCATCTAAGTCCTGCTCGATATCTTGACCAAGCACGTTAATAGTTGCTGACAACTTACCATTCTCATAACCGTTCAATGTAACTTTAACAATTGCATTTTTAGCTGTATTGAAGAAATCCTCAGCCATTAAATGTCCAACTAACATTGCTTTTTTATCTTCGGGCAACATTGCGTCAGTATTAGCAATTGTATTCAAGTCAATTGTAAACGATCCAGCCACTAGAGCATCACCTTCCATTTCAATAGATCCATCTGTAATACTTACAGTACCTTCATGGAAATATTCAGCACTCTTGCTACCTTTCCACTTCAAACTAGAAGTCGCAGCATCTAATTTATAGCTAACTTTTTCAACTTTTTCTGCTCCATTTTCACTTGATCCACAAGACGCAAAACCAAAAGCAATCGCTCCAACTAAAAGGAAATTTAACATTTTCATACGTTCATTTTTAAAATTTGTAATGCAAATATACTTAAATATAAATACCATGGTATATATTACCATGTATTGTTTAAAATATTTTTTTCATTTGTCGTTGAATAACTGAAATCACTTAACTTCGAAAATAAAAAATGAAGCTATTTCTTTCTTCTGAGCAGTATATAGATACAAATCATCCATTGGATATTTCACTACCACTTTCCAATACAAGCGAAAATCCGAGAGCATGGTATGTAGATATTCCTGAATTTGAACCAGTTAGAGCGAATGGATATATTGGATCCATAAAGGAAGGAGGTTCGGTGAATTTTAGAAATATATTTTTTAATCCTCATGGACATGGAACACATACAGAGTGTTTAGGTCATATTACCGAAGAGATTTATTCAATTAATGACACCATGAAAACATTTATGTGTGTCGCCCAACTTGTTTCGATAACTCCGAAGAAAAAACTCTTTATGGAAAATGATGAACAAGATGATATGGTTACCATCGACCAGCTGAAATCTCTTGAAATAGCATCAAATGTTGAAGCGCTTATTTTGCGCACCATGCCGAATGAAGAGTCTAAAAAACACAAAAACTACTCATCAACTAATCCTCCATATTTAGATGTGAAATGCATTGAATTCTTTAATAAGCATAAGATAAAACACCTTTTAGTTGATACCCCTTCAGTTGATCGTGAATCGGATGGCGGAGAGTTGGCTTTTCACCATGCTTTTTGGGGTGTGCCAGACAATTTGAATTTTGATCGCACAATTACAGAATTAATATTTGTTGAGGATGAAATTGTTGATGGCACTTATATCTTAGATTTGCAAGTTGCTCCATTTGAAAATGATGCTGCACCTAGTCGACCGGTGTTATACAAAATTCTAGAAACAAAAAAAGGTTGACCCGCTGATCAACCTTTTGTTTAGTAGTAAATTAGTTTTATTCGTATTACAACAAACTTTCTAAAGTAGTAAGATAGAAAGTAAAGCGATTATGTACTTTAATAAAAACACAGGTTACTTCTTATGGGTAACTAAAGTTACCACTCGGA
Organism: Crocinitomicaceae bacterium; assembly: GCA_021740745.1. Classification (GTDB taxonomy): domain Bacteria; phylum Bacteroidota; class Bacteroidia; order Flavobacteriales_D; family Crocinitomicaceae; genus M0103. Next base: position 12,111 of record JAIOZF010000016.1, read on the forward strand.
AATAAAAGAGGTGAAAGAACTGTTATACTCTTTAATCAAACTAGAAAATGAAAACTGCCTCTCCAAGCAGCGTACCTCTTTATGCTATTTCAAAGTTGCCATAAGAAGATAACCTGATTTTTCTCCTTATTTCTTGTATCAAACATACTAAGTTTAATTGTAGCCAAATGGACAAATGAATATTCAGCTATCTTAATTGAACAAAACGCTTCTTTGAATTATTTTTACCTTAAAGGTTTTCTAAAATTTTGAAGAATACATCTCTTTTTGCAGGACTCAATGGAACTTCAGAGCCATCTTTCATAACCACGGATCCGCCATTTCCTTTGTCATAACGATCTACATAATCAAGATTAATTAAGTGGGATTGTTGTACACGCAAAAAATTGTGACTTGTAAGTAATGTTTCATACTCTTTTAGTGTTTTGGAAACTAAAATTTTCTTCCCACCGGCTAGAAAAAACGAAGTGTAATTCCTGTCAGCTTCACAACGAATAATAGTATCTAGTTCGACAACATGGACGCTTTCTTGTGTTTTTAAAACAAGTCTTCGTTTTACATTCGGGTTAATATTGTGCTGAAGGGCATCAAATTGACTCTCTTCTTTCTTTTCGTCAATGGTTTTAATTGCTTTCTCAACAGCATTTTTCAATTCCTCCACATCAATCGGTTTCAGAATGTAATCTAAGGCACTAAATTTTATGGCTTTAATCGCAAACTCTTCATGAGCTGTAATAAAAATAACTTCAAAGTTTTTGTTTTTGATGCCTTTTATAACATCGAAACCAGTGCCATCAGGCATTTGAATATCAAGAAAAACAATATCAGGAGAATTATCTTCAATAGATTTTATTCCTGATTCCACGTTGTTTCCACCTTGAAACGCTTGTATCTCAAAACCGAAAGAATTAATCATCTTCACAATCAATTCACGAGTTCTATTCTCATCATCTATTACGATTGCCTTTTTCATGTTAAGAGTTTTTAAGATTTTCAGCCTTGTATGGAAGCGAAATTAAAACTTTTGTGCCTGTATTCAACTTTTTGTTGAAATCTTCTACAATTAATCGACCTTCCGTACGATACTTTTTACTCATGTTATCAATTCGATCTTTGGTGATTTTCATCGCCATACTTTTATGATCCTTGCTCTTTTTGTTTAATTCAGCTCCTTTACGACCAATTCCATTATCTTCTATGATGACGTTCAGCATGTTATTTTGTTTACTGAATGATATAAGTATGAATCCTCCCTCAATTGTATGAAGCTGGCCATGTTCAATTGCATTTTCAATAAAAGGTTGTGTAATCATTGGTGGAATTACTGCACCTTCTTCGAATAAAATATCTTCACATTCGATCGAATAATTAAATCGGTCTTCAAATCTCAATTTTTGAGTTTCTAAGTACTTTTGAAGGATTTCAATCTCTGTTTCTATCGGGATGAATTCCTTCGGAGAATTTTCCAAAATTAAACGCATCAATCTCGAAAAGTTCACCAAAAATTTGGAAGAATTCTCCGTATCGTTTTCATAAATATAACTTTGAATTACCGACATGGCGTTAAATACAAAGTGGGGATTCATTTGAGCCCGCAGAAGGGTTTGCGACATCTCGGCTTCTTTTCTTTCTTGTTTAATTCTTGTTTGGTTCCAACGATAAAAGACAATGATTCCTGCGAGGACACTAATAATTAAAAAGCCGATGATAAAGTACATCTGGGAATTATTTCGCAATTGAACGTTTTCCAATTTTGTAGATGTAAAGGCACGTTCCTGACGCTGACGTTCAATTGAATCTGATTGCATCATAATTAATCGATCTCGCTGCTCAGAGCGATACAACTCACTTAATTCGGCAATTTTAGTGGCTGATTGAATTGTTGTATTACTGTCTTGATAGTCCAAGTACATGTCTAAGTATTTCAATGCCTCATTCGTTTTACCGACATCCCGATATACATCTGCAATCTCTCGGAAAGTTGAGTAAATCTGATTTTTAGAACCAAATTGCTCTCGAATTTCAATTGATCGTTGCAAATAATTCAAGGCATTCGCATACTTTTTTTGTTTTCGGAATACTGTCCCAACATTATGATAAACACCTGCAATTTTTTCCTTATTTCCAGTTGATTCGTAAAAAACCAATGATTTATTGAAACTACTGGCTGCAAGCGTGTAATCTTTTTGCTCTCGATAAATCATTCCCAAGATATCGTAAGCTTCACCTAAACCATTGAAGTCATTTAATTCCGATAACAAACGAATGGCTCTTTGGGTGCTTTCAATCGCTTTTTTGAATTCTTTTCGTCCAAAATAGATAGTTCCTAAATTAGAAAGAGCCAATCCCATCTGGTGATAATCGGCGATTTTTTGAGCATGTTCGTAGGATTGCTTGAAATAATATTCAGCATCATTCAAATTGTATATGAGTCGCTGAGATACGCCCAATTCACGATTGTATTTGGCTAAACGAAAACGGTCATTTACTTCCAACGCCAATTGCAAGCTGATAATGTTTTTTGCTACACTTAGCTCTAATTGACCAAAATAGGCATACACCCTTGCTTGAGTGTTGAAACTTTCAGCAAGAATACTCTTGTTTGATGTTCGACGGGCAAATTGAATCGACATTTCCGTGTAACGAAGTGCCGAGTCCTTTTTATTGTCGAGCATAAAGTTAAAGGCGATTAAGTTCTTCACCTCCGCAATTTTGGCATTTTGCCTTTTCTTCTCAGCAATTTTCTGTGCATTTTTTAAATAGAAATCTGCTGTTTCAAACTCTAATAAATTACTGTGATAATTACCAAGATGCTTATAAATCTTAAAAGATACTTCCTCCGTATTTAAACGATTTAAAAACTGCTGACAACCAAGTACATCTCTGAAATACTCTTCTTGTCGCCCCAAAATTTCGTTCACTTCGGCACTGTAAATCAAGGCACTGAACCTTATTGAATCGTCGAAAACACGACTTTTTTGTAACAAAACATCTTTTAAAGAATCGGCGCGGTAAATATTATTCGATTTGTAGTATTCACCAAGAATCAACAAGCGCTTAAAACGTTTCGATTCATCCTTTTCTTTGCGAATGGATTCCAATAATTGCTTTTCCCGGGCTGTTTGACTATGACCAACAGTGGGTAATAGGATGAAAAAACTCATCACAATTAAATACAAGATATGTTTGTTCAATCGCATTCTCGAATCTAAAGGTAGTATTTTGACTCATAATTTTACTTTGACTCATCAAATATTCTTGTGGTGATTAATTCTCCTCTTGAATTCCTATCTTTGGAACCTTAAATTCAAGAATAGAATGGAATACAATTTTCGCGAAATAGAAAACAAATGGAGAGGCTTTTGGGCTGAAAACAAGACCTTCAAAGTGACTGAAGACCAAACAAAGCCAAAATTCTATGTGTTAGACATGTTTCCTTATCCATCCGGAGCAGGTTTACATGTTGGACATCCACTTGGTTATATTGCCTCGGATATCTATGCGCGTTACAAACGTTTGCAAGGATTCAACGTCTTGCACCCAATGGGTTACGATTCATTTGGTTTGCCAGCTGAACAGTATGCGATTCAAACTGGACAACATCCCGCTCTAACGACAGAAGAAAATATTGCGCGTTACCGCGATCAATTAGATAAAATTGGATTCTCGTATGATTGGGATAGAGAAGTGCGTACTTCATCTCCTGAATACTATAAATGGACGCAGTGGATTTTCAAGCAATTATTCGATTGTTATTACGATAACAAAACAAATAAAGCGGAACGAATTTCCAATTTGGTTTCAGTATTCGAAGCGAATGGGAATAGTGAAATAAATGCGTGTTCTGATTGCGAAACTATTTTTTCAGCAGCTGAATGGGAAGCCTTCGACGAACGTAAAAAAGAAGAAATTTTACAGGAATATCGTTTGGCTTACTTGGCTGACAGTTGGGTAAACTGGTGTCCAGCTTTAGGAACTGTTTTAGCCAATGACGAAGTGGTAAATGGCGTTTCTGAGCGAGGCGGTCATCCGGTTGAACAAAAATTAATGCGCCAGTGGTCAATGCGTATCAAAGCGTATGCAGAACGTTTAATCACTGGATTAGACACTGTTGATTGGACAGAATCCATCAAAGACCAACAGCGCAACTGGATCGGAAAATCTGTCGGCTGTAGCCTTCAATTCCAAATTCCAAATTCCAAATTCAGAATTGAAGTCTTCACCACTCGCCCCGATACAGTATACGGTGTTTCGTTCATGGTACTAGCGCCTGAACATCCGTTTGTAGACCAAATTACAACAGCAGAATACGCTGAAGCGGTAGCAAATTATAAGAAAGAAGCATCCTTGAAATCAGAACGCGATCGTCAAGCAGATGTGAAAAACATTACTGGACAATTTACTGGAGCTTATGCTATTCATCCTTTCAGCGGCGAGAAAGTGCAGATCTGGATTGGAGATTATGTCTTGGCTTCCTACGGAACAGGTGCGGTAATGGCAGTTCCTTGTGGCGACCAACGCGACTACGATTTTGCGAAACACTTCAACATAGAGATCATTAATATTTTTGCTGATGTTGATATCTCGGAGGCTGCTTACACCGAAAAAGATGCTGTAATTGCCAATTCAGATTTCTTGAATGGTTTAGACGCGAAAAGCGCTATCAAAAAAGCGATTGAGGTCATCGAAGCCAAAGGTATTGGAAAAGGAAAAACAAATTACCGTTTGCGCGATGCAGTTTTTAGCCGCCAACGCTATTGGGGAGAACCGTTCCCCGTTTATTATAAAAATGAATTGCCGTATTTGGTAGACGATGTGAATTTACCCATCGAATTGCCAGAGGTAGATAAATACTTGCCAACAGAAGATGGTGAACCACCTTTGGCGCGAGCTGAAAAAAGTGCTTGGAACTTCTCTCAAGGTCATCGTATGGAATACAACACAATGCCTGGTTGGGCAGGAAGTTCATGGTATTTCTTGCGCTATATGGATCCGAAAAACGAGCAAGCGTTCGTTTCAAAAGAAAAGGCTGATTACTGGAAACAAGTGGATTTATATATCGGAGGTTCGGAACATGCAACGGGTCACTTGTTGTACTCACGCTTTTGGACAAAATTCTTGTTCGACCAAGGTTACATTGGCTTTGATGAACCGTTTGCTAAGATGATCAACCAAGGGATGATTTTGGGAAGAAGTAGTTTCGTTTATCGAGTAAAAGACACCAATAAATTTGTATCGAATTATATGAAAGATCAATTTGAGGTGACGGCATTACACGCTGATATTTCTCTCGTTGATAACGACAAATTGGATATTGAAGGATTTAAAGCATGGCGATCAGAGTTCGCGAATGCAGAATTCATTTGTGAAGAAGACGGATCATATATCTGTGGAAACGAAGTCGAGAAAATGTCGAAATCTAAGTACAATGTTCAAACCCCGGACGAACTCGTAGAGAAATTTGGAGCAGATACATTGCGCATGTACGAAATGTTCTTAGGTCCATTAGAGCAAAGTAAGCCATGGGATACTAAAGGAATCAATGGAGTGCACAACTTCTTGCGTAAATTATGGCGTTTGTTTAACATCGACGAAAGTGGAAAAGCGAATGTATCAGCAGAACAGCCATCAAAAGAAGCCTTGAAAACATTGCACCGTACGATAAAGAAAATGAGTGATGATTTAGATCGTTATTCATTCAATACGGGTGTTTCGAATTTCATGATTTGTGTGAATGAATTGTCCGACCAAAAATGCAATAATAAGCACATTTTACAGGATGTTATCATCATGCTTTCGCCATATGCACCGCACATTTGTGAGGAGTTGTGGATAAAATTGGGCAACAAAGAAGGAGAGATCAATTTTGCGACTTTCCCGAAATTTGATGAAGCAATGTTGGTAGAAGCGAATATTTCTTACCCAATTTCCTTCAATGGAAAAATGCGTTTGAAAATTGAGTTACCAACTGCCTTTGGTCCAAAAGAAGTTGAAGAAGCTGTTTTAGCAAATGCCGATGCACAAAAATACTTGGATGGAAACACACCGAAAAAGGTAATTGTTGTCCCTGGTAAGATTGTGAATATTGTGATGTAAATACTTTCTTCTACTTGTAACTTTCAGCTAAAGTAGTTTGTTTAAGAACTATGTGTAAACACTTTTTAATCATTTGTTTTTTAGGCTTAAGTTCTTACTGCGTGACTCAAGATACCCTGTACGTTGTTTCTCCAGCGCGCAATACAATTTACGCTGAACTATTCGGTCAATCCTTGTATTACTCCATAAATTATGATCGAATTCATCTTGAGTCAAGCAGAAGCAAAACGAGCTTTACACTGGGAGCATGTTTCTTGCCGGTTACTGATTTTTATACCACAGCTGGCTCTGGGAGTTATAATTATTTACTCGGCAGACGCAATCATTACTTGGAGTTAGGGATTGGGCTTACTGGTATGCAGCTGGTAAGTGGAAACGTAACATCATCTTACACAACAACCAATGCCCAAGGGGAAGAAATCACCCAAAGTGCTCTTGGTTCATCCACCAATTATTTTTTGTTTTTAACACCTAAGATTGGTTATAGATTCCAACAATTAGACGGCGGATTCTTTGGTCGATTTACCCTTACACCACCGGTAGGATTAATTAGTTATTATGGGCCCTTTCAAGCATACAATAATCCAAATTTCAATTCTGGAGGTGAATATATCTTATTATTTCAAGAAGCGGCATTTTTTCCTACCATCATATTTCCATGGGCTGGGATCTCTTTTGGATATACTTTTTAGCAACTAGAGTCGTTATACTTTTAAAATCTTCTGCATCTATTTTACATTTTGGCACATCCTTTGCTTTTGGGCAAGAACTAAAATTCTGCGTTATGAAAAAGTTAGTTTATTTTACTGGATTAATAGGCTTGTTTATCACAATGACAAGCAGCACTGAAATTACTTATCCGACTGTTACAAATAAGTCCTTCCAAATAGGAGAAAAATTGCGTTACCGTGTTACTTATGGTTTCATGGATGCTGGTGAAGCAGTAATGGAAGTGAAAACCACAACCAAAAAAGGTGCAAACCGCGAATTGATGCATGCTGTAGGAACAGGTAAAACGTTGGGAGGATTCAATGCCTTCTTCAAAGTGACCGATACTTACGAATCATACTTAGACAAGAAAGGTGTGTTTCCTTGGTTTTTTGTGCGAAGAGTTGATGAAGGAGGCTACAAATTGAGTCAAGATTATACATTTAAGCACGATAAGTATAAAGTGGATAATGGAAAAGGAAAAGAATTCAAGATTCCGGTTGGAATTCAAGACATGGTTTCTGCCTTCTATTATGCAAGAACTTTGGATTTTAAGGATATGAAAAAAGGCCAAACTTTTGAATTCAAATGTTTTATGGATGATGAAATTTATAACTTGAAAATAAAGTATGTTGGAGATGAATTGATTCACATTCGTAAAGGAAAATTCAATTGCCACAAATTTGTTCCAGTTGTACAAACAGGGCGTTATTTCAAAAGTGAAAATGACGTAAACTTTTGGGTTACAAATGATGCAAACAAGATTCCGGTGCTGGTAAGAGCAAAAATTCCTGTTGGAACCGTTAAAATGCACTTAGTAGAATGGAGTGGATTAAAAAATACATTGACAAGCAAGGTCGAGTAATAACCAGTAAACAAAAAAGAAGCCGTCACTAAGTTCTAGGACGGCTTTCTTTTTGTCCCAATTTTAGGAGATTTTAGAAAATTTTCATTTTTTTTCTGCATTCTTTACTCAAATACTTTCAAAGTTCATCTTTTCATTTATTTTTGCTCAAAATTGTTAAATGGACAGCGCGTTTGAGTTGGTAGAGAAAGAATCTGTGGTTGGATTAAACTTTCCAGCAACAGAGGTTTTAAAAAGTGAAGTGGATAGATTGCTGAGATCAAGCGAATTGGAACGAGCAATTGCACTTGGAAACTTAGAACATCAAAAAGTTAAGATTTATTTTGAAGATGATATGAAGAAAAAATGTGTTCACACTACCATTTGGGCGGTGACCGCAGATGCAATTGTGTTAAAACAGAATTCAATTATACCGATTAGAAGAATACATAAACTAGAAATATAAAAATCATGACTAAGAGAAGAGCCATAATTAGTTACGATAAGCTAACGATCGATCAAAAAAAGCAAATCCTGAAGGACTTTCCAGACGGATACATTAACCACCTTACAACAATTAAAACGCCTACAGGTGAATTGCTGGAGGCCTTGATTTGGGAAACAGATGAGGTAATCTATTTGGTTAAAATCACGAAAACAAAACCAGTGAAAGCTGCAGTTGTTGAAGATGAAGATGAGGATGATTTCGACGAGGACGAATTGGACAAAGTAGATGACATCAAAGATGATGAGTTGGATGCTGATGATGACGATGAAGAAGAAGATTATGACAAACCAGATGATGATGCTGGTGAAGAAGAAGATTAATTTGTTGATACAAAAAAAGAGCTCCAATTGGAGCTCTTTTTTGTTCGTTATATCTTTTAATCGTTCAACTTCAAGACAGCCATGAATGCTTCTTGGGGAACCTCCACACGACCAATTTGACGCATACGTTTCTTACCTTCTTTTTGTTTTTCTAACAACTTACGTTTACGTGAGATATCACCACCATAACATTTTGCGGTAACATCTTTACGCAAAGCTTTGATTGTTTCACGTGCAATTACTTTTGCACCAATTGCTGCCTGAATTGGAATTTCAAATTGTTGACGTGGAATCAATTCTTTTAATTTAACACAGATTTTCTTTCCTAAATCGTAGGCATTACTTCTGTGAACTAATGCAGAAAGCGCATCTAACTGTTCGCCATTCAACAATAAGTCCATTTTAATTAAGTCAGAAGCTTTGTAACCAACAGGGTGATAATCGAAAGAAGCATATCCTCTTGAAACTGACTTTAAACGGTCGTAGAAATCAAATACAATCTCTGCCAAGGGCATTTCAAATGTTAATTCAACACGATCTTGCGTCAAATAAACTTGGTTTTTTAATTCACCTCGTTTCTCTATACACAAGGTCATAATTTGTCCAATGTATTCTGATTTTGTTATGACTTGTGCTTTAATATATGGTTCTTCAATACGATCCACTCCTGAAGGATCAGGTAGTTCGGAAGGATTATTAACGATTAATGCTTTGTCTTTTTCCTTGTTCATGTAACAGAAGTAAGACACGTTGGGAACGGTTGTAATAACCGTCATGTTGAATTCGCGTTCCAAGCGTTCTTGGATAATTTCCATGTGCAACATTCCCAAGAATCCACAACGGAAACCAAATCCTAGTGCAGCTGAAGACTCAGGTTCAAATACCAAGGATGAATCATTCAATTGCAATTTTTCCATTGAATAACGCAGTTCTTCATATTCATCGGTCTCTACAGGATAAATTCCGGCAAAAACCATTGGTTTTACATCCTCAAATCCTTTAATTGCTTCAGTGGTTGGGTTTGCAGCTAATGTAATGGTATCACCCACCTTGACTTCTTTGGCAGTTTTAATACCTGAAATAATATAACCAACGTCTCCTGCTCGAACTTCTTGACGCGGACTTAGGTCCATTTTCAAAATTCCAATTTCATCCGCATTGTAATCCTTACCCGTATTCAAGAAACGTACTCTATCACCTTTTTTGATTACGCCATTTCTTACACGGAAATAGGCAATAATTCCTCTGAATGAATTGAAAACGGAATCAAAAATCATTGCTTGTAAAGGCGCGTTCTCATCTCCTTTTGGCGCTGGAATTCGATTAATGACAGCAGAGAGAATTGCATCAACTCCAAGTCCAGTTTTACCAGATGCTTGGATAATATCTTCCATATCGCAACCCAGTAATTCAATGATTTGGTCAGACACTTCCTCAGGCATAGCACCTGGAAGGTCCATTTTATTTAAAATAGGTATGATTTCTAAATCGTGTTCAAGAGCAAGGTAAAGATTCGAAATTGTTTGCGCTTCAATGCCTTGAGAGGCATCAACAATTAACAGAGCCCCTTCACAAGCTGCAATTGAACGAGAAACTTCATATGAAAAATCAACATGTCCTGGGGTATCAATCAAATTCAAAACATAATCTTGTCCCTCGAATTTGTAATTCATTTGAATAGCGTGACTCTTAATGGTAATTCCTCTTTCGCGTTCAAGGTCCATATCGTCCAAGGCTTGCGCTTGCATGTCTCGGTCAGAAATAGTGCCTGTTGTCTGTAAAAGACGATCGGCCAAGGTGCTTTTACCATGGTCAATGTGTGCGATAATACAGAAATTACGAATGTTTTTCATATGTTGATTTGAATAATAAAAGCCTTAAAATTGGGCTAATAAGAGCGCAAAAATACGTCAAAAAAATGAAAAAAATGAGTGCGATTAAAGGAGATTGGATTGGTATAAAAAATTAAGAGGAGAAAACTGGCATTTCCTCCCCTTAAAACCTAAACTACTACTACTACTACTTATGAAAACTAACTTTTACTACGATTAAACACTTTTCAAATTGTGTGCCAACTTTTCAGGTATTTAATTTTTGTGTAGTTAATACCATAGAAACGCAAATGGAACATGTATAGTACAGTTTTGTTGGGGTTTTAACGTTTTTTAAGAAAGTATAGCTGTTCTTTTGTGAAAAATAAGGGACACTTCATACACAATGCATAGTTCGTATTATTTCAAATCGCTCTTTTAGGTTAACAAAGATTTACTTAATTTCGTCTCCGATGAGTACTTCAGTAGAAAAATACAGTAAAAGAGGCGTGCGCTCCAGTTATATTTCAACGGTGATTGGTATTTCACTCGTATTATTTATGATTGGTTTAGTGCTTGGCGGTGTTTTTGGCTTGGACAATGTTCAGAAAAAGGCAAAGGAAAGTTTACAAGGTGATTTGTTTTTCAAAGCAGAATTGAATGAGGCTGATATCAAGCAAATCGAACAAGAACTGAAAACGTGGAATGAATTTTCTGATGTAACGTTTGTTTCTCCGGATAGAGCTATTGAAGAATTTAGCGGAACTAATGGCAATAAAGAGGACATTCTTTCCATTTTTGAAGGCGAAAATCCACTTCCATCCACGATTAGTTTTAAACCAAAAGCTGATTTCGCGACGAAAGATGGGATGGAAAAAATTAAAACGAAGTTATTATCATCCTATCCAGAACAAATTGATGAGGTGAATTATGATCAAAGTAGTGTTGAGTCAGTTAACTTAGGATTCAAACAATTTGTATTTCTTTTCTTGGCGGTAGCTTTATTATTGATAATCGTTGCCGTTGCAATGATCAATAATACGATTCGTTTGGCGCTGTATTCAAAACGATTTACGATTAAAACAATGCAACTAGTTGGTGCAAAACCTTCTTATATTCGCAAACCATTTTTAATGCAATCTATTTTGCAAGGCGCTGTTTCTGCTTTGATTGGGATTGCATTATTGATGACTTTATTTTATGCTTTAAACAACATGTTGAATAGTTTTGAAATCAGTTACTCCCTAGAAACCTTCCTTTTGTTAGTGGTTTCTTTGATGGGAATTGGGATTATCATTACCTTCATATCCACGTGGTTCGCACTTAACAAATATTTGCGAATGAAATTGGATGATTTATATTAATTTTGACTTCATGAGCGACAATAAATCACAATTTGGCTTTCAGCCAGAGAATTACAAAATACTTTTGATTGGTTTGGCAATCAATGTGCTTGGATTTATCTTAATGATCGGTGGCGCAGCGACTGAAGCAAATGACTTTGATTCAAACGAGCTTTTTAGCGCACGTCGTATCACTATTGCACCTATTTTAATTGTGCTTGGATACGTAGTAATTCTTTACGCTATCATGAAGCGCAAGTCGACCAAAGAATAATTTTTTTTCAATGAATTTTATAGATGCAATAATCCTCGCAATTATCGAGGGTTTAACGGAGTTTTTGCCCGTTTCTTCAACGGCTCATATGATCTTTATGAGTTCGATTAATGGAACAAGTGGAGATGAGTTCGTGAAAATGTTTCAAGTTTCCATTCAATTTGGGGCAATACTTTCTGTCGTGGCTTTGTATTGGAGAAAATTCTTCGATTTCAAATCCCCCATGTTTTATGTCAAATTAGCGCTTGCTGTAGTTCCTGCATTGGTTTTAGGAAAATTGTTTGATGACAAAATTGAGGCTGTTCTTGAAAAACCGATTCCAATTGCCATCGTTTTGATAATTGGTGGATTTGTATTGCTTTTTATCGACCGACTTTTTCAACGCCCAAAAATTCAAAAGGAAGAAAATATCACTATTCAAAAAGCAGTTGTGATTGGTTTTTGGCAATGTTTAGCCATGATGCCAGGGACAAGTCGATCTGCTGCTTCAATTATTGGAGGAATGCAACAAGGCTTAACGCGAAAATTGGCAGCTGAATTTAGTTTCTTCTTAGCAGTTCCTACTATGTTAGCAGTAACTTGTTACTCTATCTTTTTAAAGGATTGGAATTATAAAGGAGTCGAACAAAAGGGCTATGAAATGATTACGTCAAGTTCTGAAAACATAACATTATTTGTAATTGGAAATGTCATAGCATTTGTTGTGGCGGCCTTAGCAATCAAATTATTTATTGGCATTATTGACAAGTACGGCTTCAAAATTTGGGGTATTTACCGAATTATTGTTGGAACAGCTTTGTTGATATATTTTAGTATGGCTTAATGAATTACGAAGAAGGCGAAACCATTTTAGTCGATAAACCATTGCATTGGACATCATTTGATGTAGTGAATAAATTGCGTTGGAACATCAAACAAACTTTAGGGGTTAAAAAAATTAAGGTAGGTCACGCTGGAACGCTAGATCCCCTCGCCACCGGATTACTAATTATTTGTATTGGCAAACACACCAAGCGTATTGATGAATTGATGGTTGGAATGAAAACGTACACTGGGACAATTCTATTGGGCAAAACAACGCCTTCTTATGATTTGGAAAGTGAGTATGATCAGGAATTTCCTACCGAACATATTACACCCGAATTATTAGATCAAGCACGTTTACAATTTATTGGCACGATTCAGCAAGTACCGCCTATTTTTTCTGCAAAACAAGTAGATGGGAAAAGAGCGTATGATTTAGCCCGAGCAGGAAAAGCAGTCGAATTGAAAGCCAATACAATTGAAATTTCATCTTTTGAAATTTCAACAGAGCGTTTTCCAGAAGTTGATTTCATCGTAAGTTGTTCAAAAGGAACCTATATTCGCTCAATTGCGAGTGATTTTGGAAAAGCCCTTCAATCTGGTGGGACATTAATTTCTTTGCGACGTACTATGTCAGGTGGCTTATCTATTGAAAATGCTAAGTCAGTAGAGGAGTGGATTGAAGTCATTCGAGGCACTTCTGAAATTACTACTTGACAAGGCCTTCTTTATTTTGTATCTTTGCGCTCCTTTTGTAAAGAACGGTATTAAAAATTAACATTCCCCTTATGAGTAAAATGAAACTTTCTGAATTTAGTTTTGATCTTCCAAACGAACTAATTGCAGAATATCCAAGCGAAAATCGTGATGAAGCGCGATTGATGGTTATCAACCGTGAAAAAAACACAATCGAACATAAATTATTCAAGGATATCGTTAATTATTTCTCAGAAGGAGATGTAATGATCATGAATAACACCAAAGTTTTCCCAGCTCGTATGTACGGGAACAAAGAAAAAACAGGTGCTAAAATTGAAGTGTTTTTGCTGCGTGAATTGAATCGTGAGAGTTTACTTTGGGATGTTTTAGTTGATCCAGCAAGAAAAATAAGAATTGGAAATAAACTGTATTTCGGTGAAGATGATTCATTGGTAGCAGAGGTAATAGATAACACGACGTCAAGAGGTCGTACTTTGCGTTTCCTTTTTGACGGACCATACGAAGAGTTCAAAGCAAAAATCACTGAATTAGGTGAGACTCCCCTTCCTAAATACATCAAACGTGAGGTAGAAGCATCAGATGAAGAGCGTTACCAAACTATTTTCGCGAAAGAAGAAGGTGCAGTTGCAGCTCCAACAGCTGGCTTGCATTTTTCACGTGAATTGATGAAGCGTTTAGAATTGAAAGGAATCAACTTTGCAGAAGTGACATTACACGTAGGTTTAGGAACTTTTAGACCAGTTGAAGTAGAAGATTTAACGAAGCACAAAATGGATTCTGAGCAAGTGATTATCTCAGAGAAATGCGCGAATATCGTGAATTCTGCTAAGATTGCTAAAAAGAAAGTGTGTGCCATTGGAACAACTTCAATGCGTTCAATTGAAACATCCGTATCGACAGAAGGATTATTGAAACCTTACGATGGTTGGACAAATAAATTCATTTTCCCTCCATATGATTTCAGTATTGCAGATTGTATGGTAACGAATTTCCACACGCCACTTTCTACCTTATTAATGATGATTTCAGCATTTTGCGGTCATGATTTAATGATGGAAGCATACAAACAAGCTGTTGAAGAGAAATACAAGTTTTATTCATACGGTGACGCTATGTTAATTTTGTAAGAAAACATATTTTAAGGAAGAGCTACTCGAAACAGTAGCTCTTTTTTTTGCAGTCATTTTTTAGAAATACGTAGATTTGACTGTCTAATATTTTTGAAATGAACGAAGTTGACATGTATATTTCAACATTTCCAGTCGAAACACAAGAGCGATTAGAGCAGATGCGAAAGTTGATAAAGGAAATTACTCCAGAAGCAAAGGAAGTCATCTCTTATGGAATTCCAACCTATGTTTTACATGGAAATCTGATTCATTTTGGCGGGTTTAAAAATCATATAGGTTTTTATCCAGGACCAAATGCCATCGTGACTTTTAAGATTGACTTGGTAAATTTTAAACAAGCAAAAGGCTCTATTCAGTTTCCTTTGAGTCAACCGATACCATTAGATGTCATTCGGAAAATCGTTTTACTTCGTATAGAAGAGAATAAGTTGAAAGCGGCAAAGAAGAATAAAGCGTAATATTGTATTGTAATGATGAAACGCCAATTTTTAGAACGAATTCCTCTTTTAACAGCTCTAACGGCTATCATTTTGTTCTATTCTTATTTTTTTGGCGACGCAATCTTATCACCAAATTCCCACATGCATTCAGCAGAGCATGATGGTTTAAAGAATTATTTTACATTCAGTTATCATACAGCAAATGATGGTGTTGCAACTGAATTCAGGGGAATGAATTATCCTTTTGGAGAAAACATCATCTATACGGATAGTCAACCTTTCATTGGGTTTTTAGTTGGATGGTTACCATTTTTAAAAGGTTATGAAGTTGGTTTTTTAAACTTACTGATGTACTTCAGTGTGTTGCTGGCAGGAATCGTGTTGTGGAAAATCTTTAAACACCTCAATGTAAAAACCTGGATAGCTGCCGCGGGGATATTTGCCATTATTATTTTAAGTCCCCAATTTTTCAGAATGAAAGCTCATTATGCATTGTCATATATGTGGGTGATTCCATCTGTAATATTGTTATTGTTGCGCTTTATTGAAGGTGATAGAAAGATGAAATATTCTATTTTTCTCTTTGTTTTTTTAGTAATTGTATTTTTTATTCATCCGTATTTGGGATTAATGGCCTTGATTTTTATAGGTATTTCTCTAGGATTGTTTTTCTTGTTTCGGAAATTAAGTTTTAAGCAAGCGGCAATTGCACTTGGAATGGTGGGTGGGTCAGCTATATTTTTCAAATTATTTTTGTTGCTGACAGATCATCATATGAATCGAACGATACAGCCATCTGGATTATTTGAAAACTATGCTTTTCTCGAGACAGTTTTTGTTCCATACATTTCGCCCTTTAAAGGCATTCTTTCCGCTATCTTTCCAATTTTACATGAACAGCCTTATGAAGGTTGGGGCTATATAGGTTTTGCAACGATTATAGGATTATTTGCCATCTTCGTGTTTTGGCTAAAAAATGTTCTGTTCAATCGAAAAAGAGCTTCAGAAATCATAAATCACCCACTCACTATCATTTTTCTGGCATCCATTTTTGTTTTGTTGTTTTCTATGCTTATTCCAATGAAATGGTTTGAAGAAGAGACGATCTATCAATTAGGATTCTTGAATCAATTTCGCTCCTTGGGGCGCTTTTCTTGGGTTTTTTATTACACTGCAGGAATTGTAGTTGTTTTAGGTTTAAATTATTTACGAAGACATTTGAAGGCAAAATCGCAAATATTGGCGTGGGCACTAGTCATTGTTTTCCCAATTTTTAATGGAATTGAAGCATTTGGTGTTTTTGAATTTTTTTCCCCTCAAATAGCAAAAGAAAAAAATTTATTTAGAAGTGAAAATTTAGATGCAGATTTTAGGCACTTAATTTCTGTAGTCAAAGCACAAGATGTGGATGCGATTATACCATTGCCTTATTATCATGTCGGTTCGGAACACACATTTAGAGTAGGATCAGCCAGTTCTTTATTTAAATCAATGGTTTTGAGTTATCACACAGGCTTGCCCTTGATGAGTTCCTTTTTAAGTAGGACATCGATAACTGAAACAATGTCACTCTTTAGTTTATTTACGCCTAATTTCTTTAAAAAACCTTCAATTCCAGCACTTAAAGGTAAAACCTTGTTAATTTTTTATACCAAAGAAAGTATTGATCAATATGAATTGGATCTATTATCAAAAGGAAAATTAGTGTACGAAGACTCAAACTACGCTTTGTATAAAGTAAATTATAATGATTTATCAAAAGTTAACCAAAGTGATGTTCAGATAAAGGTTAAGGAAATTGAGAAGTTAGGTTTGAAGTTGAATGGGAGCTACGTTTCTGATACAAGTTTATTTTACAGTAATAATTTTGAAGAGTTTAAAAGTCCATATACGCATGGTGGAAAGGGTGCTTTGCAATTAGAAAAGTCAAAATTTAATTTTTTGGCTGAGTTAAGAGTTGAAAAAGATACTGATATGATGCTGAGATTTTGGTATCACAAAGGAAGCGATGGTCTTTATAATGCTATGTTATTTATTGAAGAGACTGATACAGTGAGTAAAACTGGACAGTGGTTGAACTTGACTGATGCGCACAATTTTCCGATAATTGATAATGAATGGGTTTTAATTGAAATTCCGTTTCACGCGAAGGCAGGTCCATATCAGTACAAAGCGGTCATAAAGGGTGATGACAATGCAAAAGGTTTCTATTACATTGATAATTTAGTTTTAGCACCTGCATCCACTAATTACTTTTCAAGAAATATTTCGAAAGCAAAAAGCAACGATTTATTCTTCAATAATATTCCCATTCGTTAAAAGCAATATTGTTTTAGCAAACAAAAGATGTATTGCAGACAATAAGCCATTAAATTGATTATTTTTGTGGCGCAATTAACGGAATGGAAGCTCAAGAAGTACATATTAAGGCGCCCAACAAATTTAAAACGTATATCGTTTTTACAAAATTCCGATTGTCATTCCTAGTCGTTTTATCAGCTCTTTCAGGTTATTTATTTGCAGATGGAACTGATTTATTGGTTATTACTGAATTATTGATTGGAGGAATGTTGGTAACAGCTGCTTCCAATGGTTCGAACCAAATTTGGGAACGTCACCTCGACAAGCTCATGCATCGAACACACAAACGACCAATTCCTATGGGTCACATGACTGTGCGAGAAGGTTTAATTGTCGTAATTGTCTGTTTATTAGTCGGTACATTTTTACTTTATCGCATCAATTTGTATTCAGCTCTATTGGGTTTAGCAGCTTTTGTTTCTTATGTTTTTATTTACACTCCATTGAAGCGAGTTACGCCTTGGGCGGTATTCGTCGGTGCATTTCCAGGAGCCATTCCACCAATGTTAGGTGCTATTGCTGCTACAGGGAATTTTGGTTTAATGCCAGGCGTTCTATTTTTTGTGCAATTCATGTGGCAATTTCCTCATTTCTGGGCAATTGCATGGGTAGTTTATGATGATTACAAGGCGGGTGGATTTTCCTTATTGCCTTCAAAAGAAGGAAGAGATAAGAATTCTGCCTTTCAGATTTTGGTTTACTCTCTTGCTATGATTCCTTTTAGTTTATTGCCTTGGGTGCTGGGTTGGACAGGCACTTCCACTCTTATTATTGCTACAGCGGCCAGCGGATTATTTTTTTGGTATGCATATAGGCTATTTCTTTCGTGTGAAACGAAGGATGCTAGAAAACTAATGTTCGCCTCATTTGTTTATTTACCAATTATTCAATTCTTATATGTTTTTGACAGAATTGAAGGTGTCATTCCAAAATAAAAAGTCATGAGAAAAAAGAATATAAATTTTAATCGAAGTCAATACGCATTGTATTTTGCTATTATTACGCTAATTAGTTTGATTTTTAATGGTTTAATGTCAACAGGTCAATTTTTAGGTGCTGGGATATTTTATTTTTTAACTGAATCATCAAATATTAATTTCCTAGTTTCATTTTTACTTTTAGCAATAAATTATGCAAGATGTAAGGAATTAGGTTTGAGTCCTTTTTGGATGCTAATTCCAGGTGCACATATCGTATTTCTATTCAAAACTAAAAATGTTTCAGTTTCTTCCGATGACGAAAATTGGAGAAAAAAAGACTTCAGTGATGAGCTTAGTCCTGAAGTCAGAGAAAAAATGAGAAAAAACCTCGTATATGTAGGTATTTTTAGTGTTATCATGTTGTTTGCTGGTTTTACATCAGCTTACATCGTTTCTATGGGTGATTCATTTTGGTTGAAATATCCTTTACCTCCTGCATTTTGGATAAGTACAGCAATTATTGTTCTGAGCAGTATTTTCTTTGAGTTGGGAATTTTTTACATTAAAAAAGGAAATTCTACTTTATTGAAAGTTTTTGTTGTGTTGACATTCCTATCAGGAATAGGTTTTGTCGTATTCCAAATGAAAGGCTACAAGCAATTAGTTGATTTTGGTGCACATGCAGTGAATAATCACATTATTGTAACTGAGGGTCGTTACGGAGATTATTTTGAAGTGAAATACGAAGGTTCATTTATTGAGGTCGATGGCAACAAATATTTACATAAAGGAAAAGAATTACCAGCGGCACAAATGAAAGAGTTGCAATCATTTATGAAACAGTTTGTGGAAGTAAAGAGAGACAAGAAATCTGTCCTTCAAAACTCGAATAATAAGTTTGAATTATATTATAATAACCAACCGTTAACCTTTTCGGCTGGAAATTTATTGATGCCTGATGGTAAAGAGTTAGAATATGTCGATTTGTTGCGTTTGAGTCAATTATCAGTCAATGTGAAAGATGGTCGAGGTGATTTCTTTGTGAAAGGAGAAATGGGCAAAGATTTTCAATTATTCTTCAAAGGAAAAGAGCTTCAATACAAAAATCGCGAACTTCAAATGAATGGGAGAAAGTTGTCGAAATATTTGCAAATTAAAGCTATGGATACGGCAGATTCAGCCACTTCTTATTTATATATCATTACCTTCTTGCATTTATTACATATTGCGGTAACTTTATTATATATGATAAGAGTCACAATTCATTCATTTTCAGGTAGATTCACTGCTGAAGAGAATCTTACTTTGAGAGCTAGTGCAATTTTCTGGCATTTTTTAGGACTATTGTGGGTCTATTTGTTGCTTTTTTTACTTTTTATTCACTAAACTTGCATAAAAATTTTGCATAATGGCAGGACACGCTACGAAAGAAATTGATGCTGCTACCTTATGGGGTGGGAAAGTTTCCCCGTTCAGCACGAGTTACGGAAAGTTAATGATGTGGTTTTTCTTGGTATCTGATGCCCTTACTTTTGGTGGGTTATTGGTTGCCTATGGATTTGTCCGTCATGACGCTCAAGACGCATGGCCGATTGGGGAAGAAACATTTAATTCACTTCCTTTCTTAGGACATGGATATCCGTTAGTATACGTTGCCTTGATGACATTCATCCTTATCGTTTCATCGGTAACGATGGTATTAGCTGTTGAGGCTGGACACAGAATGGATCGTAAAGGCGTTACAAAATGGATGATTGCTACCATTATTGGTGGTTTCTTTTTCGTTGGTTCACAGGCGTGGGAGTGGTATCACTTCATACATGGATCTGAATTTGGAAAGATTGAATTAGCAGACGGATCTCAAGCTGTTGTTAGCGGTCATTTTGGTGAAATTGAGAATTTCGTAGTTACTGAAGCTGGTCATCATCATAAAAAGGGAGAAGTCATCAAAGAAGATTTGATGCACACGTTCCAACATGCTGCTGTTGCTGGACATATCGAAAATGGTATCATCGAATTACACGACGGCTCTAAAGCGAAAATCACTAAGAAAAACGACGAGCATTTAACTTTAATCGTTAAGAAAGCTGGTGCTAAGTACAAATTAAATGATCGAATTAAGGATAGCAAGGCGGCTAAAGAATACTATAGTGCCTTATACAGCGGAACTGCTAACCGTGTAATTTACGGTGCTAACTTAGAGCAGAATGAATATGGTCCTCAACAATACGGACAATTCTTCTTCTTCATTACTGGTTTCCACGGTTTCCACGTATTCTCAGGAGTTATAATCAATATCATCATTTTGATCGGTGTAATCTTAGGAACTTACCACAAAAGAGGTCATTATGAAATGGTTGAAAAGACTGGACTATACTGGCACTTTGTCGATTTAGTATGGGTTTTTGTATTTACCTTCTTTTATTTGGTTTAATCATTTGAAAAACGCTCGGTTATGTTAAGAGACGATGTTATAGAATATTCATTAGACGGTCACCACAGCGAAGAGGCTGGTAAAAAGATTCGTGCTAAAATTTGGAAAGTAACTGCATTATTAACTGCGATTACTTTAGTAGAGGTTTTATTAGGTGTTTACATCAAACAAGGTTCAGGTTTATGGCCTTTTGTAAAATGGACATTCATTGCTTTAACACTTTTAAAAGCAGCTTACATTGTATTAATTTTCATGCACTTAGGTGACGAAAAAAAATCATTGAAGTATATTGTTTTAGTACCTTATTTCTTATTCATGCTATACCTCATTTTTATTGCCTTAATGGAAGCACTTGCCGTTGGTGATGCTTGGGCTACTTATGGCGGATAGAACATAATTAAAAATGGCAAAAAGAACTAAAGCCGGACGAGTAAAAGTATTCCTTGCATTTCTACTTTTATTTGGACCGGCTCTTTTATTGATACTCATTTCTACACGTGGATGTGAGCATAAATTCAAAACACTAGATGATTACGGTGCAGCCGTTAATTACTCCTTTACCGATGCTAGTGGAAAGAAATACACCTCGAAAGATTTTGAAGGAGAAGTTGTTATTGTCACTACACTTCAAGAAACCTGTCCTGACAGTTGTGCTGTTTCTTTCTGGCATATCGACCAATCAATTTATCAGCACATTCGCAAGAATAAGCGAAAAAAGTTGAAACAAGTAAGAATCATTTCATTTGCAACAGATGGACAGGGTAAACCAATTACCGATCTTTCCACAATTGAATCTGCTCTAAAAGACAATGTAGAAGGTTATGACCCTTCTATATGGCTATTAGCTGCTGGTGATGTTAAATCCGTGTATGATTTCAAGAATAATGGCGAATCGCTGATTAAGAAGGATTCCACCTATTTTGGAGGAGAATCATTTCAAGAATTAATTCTATTATTAGATAAACAAAATCATCTTCGAATGGTTTTATCTGGTAAGACAGAAGGCATGATTCGAAGAATGAAAGAACATATTGCCTTGCTTCAAAAACAATACGACAAAGACGCATCGAAAAAAAGTAAATAAATTGAATTCTCTATATAAATACGGTTCATCAATACTTTTAGCTTTCTTCCTTCTTGCATGTAGTTCCAAACAAGCAAAAAAAGAACGCGTGTTGCCTTTTATTGGTAATTTTGACATTGAATACAAGTTAATCGATGGAGTAGAAGTTGCCGATACAGTGTTTCCAACAATACCTTACTTTTATTTTTGGAATGAGGATTCAGTTAAAGTGACGTCCAAAGATTTGCAAGGAAAAATTTGGGTAACTGATTTCTTTTTTACGACTTGTTCTACCATTTGTCCACGAATGACAGATCAAATGAAACGATTAAATGGATTATTATCCGATCTTGAAAGTGAAGTTCAATTCATTTCCTTTTCGATTAATCCTATACATGATACGCCTTCTCAATTGAAAATGTACCGAAAAAATCATCAGATTAATGCTAAAAATTGGGTGTTTCTAACTGGTGACGAAGCTGAAACCCATCGTTTGGGGATTGAAGATTTCAGGGTATTTGCTGGTCATGATGATTTAGCAGAAGATGGTTACGCACATTCCGAAGCATTCACATTGGTGGATAAAGAGGGTTATGTGCGAGGAGTATACAATGTAGCAGATAGTAAACAAGTCGACCAATTAGAAAAAGACATTCGCAAATTATTGAAATATGAATATAACTACAATTGATCCTGAAAAGGTGAAGACATTTCGCAAATTAATTATTGCTGTATCAATCGTAATTCCGATTGTTGTTGCCATATTATTTGGAGTCAAGATAGAAGGATTTGACCTTACTTTCCTCCCAAAAATATATGCTGGTATTAATGGAATCACAGCGGTTGTGCTTATTTCTGCTTTGATTGCCATTAAAGCAAGAAAGATTCAATTACACCGTGGATTAATTAGATTTGCATTATTGCTCTCATTATTGTTTCTGGTGTTGTATGTGGCTTATCACATGACATCAGATTCTACACCTTATGGAGGAGAATCACGCATGTTATACTTCAGTTTACTGATTTCTCACATTTTATTGAGCGTTGCAGTTATACCCGTTGTTTTATTTACCTATCTTTTTGCTTGGGAAGGTAATTTTGTAAGACATAAGAAATGGACGAAAATTGCATTTCCTATTTGGTTATATGTAGCAGTAAGTGGCGTGATTGTTTATATTATGATTTCTCCCTTCTACAAATAACAGAGCAATTTAAGCGAATTTTTCGATCTGTTTCCAAACAATTTCGGCACTAGTTTCCCAGCTAAATAATTTACTGCGCTCCAATCCACAAACTGAAAGTCTATTTTGAAAGTCATTATCCTCGGACAAACGAATCATCGCTTTTGCAATATCGTCTACATCAAAAGGATCACAATAAATGGCTGAATCTCCTGCAACTTCCGGCAAAGAAGTCAGGTTCCCACAAATAATTGGCGTACCGCAATTCATCGCTTCAACCAGTGGAATTCCAAATCCTTCGAAATAGGGGACATACGTCATACAACTTGCAGAACCAACCACTAATGCTAAATCATCAAGAGCTAATCGACCTGTAAAATGAATCCGATCTTTAAATGGGCCTGTAAATTTAGTGTAATCGTCCGATTTGTTCCATAAGGCTTCTCCAACAATTACCAAGTCCCAATCATTTGAAGTGCTCTCACAATATATTTCGAAGGCTTTTAACAAACGCGGAATGTTTTTTCTGGGATGCAATGATCCAACAAAAACAAAGTACTGTTTACCATTCGAATACGAATTTCGAATGAGTTGCTTTTGCTTTATTTCAATAGGTTTGAATTGAGTGCTTGCGGCGTTCCAAGCAACTGTAATTTTTTCGGCTTTAACAGCATATGTTTTTACAATGTCATCTTTTGAATAGTTTGATACTGTAATAATGTGCTGGGCTTTTTTAGCAAATTTCGGGAAGAAATACCTCAAATAGGTGCGTGCTGCAAAAGGTAGATCTTCGGGAAAATGTTCAAAATTTAAATCGTGAACTGTTCCTATTTGTGGCACTTTTGTTCCAAGTGACAAGTAACCATCAGGCGAAAAAAACACATCGATTTTGTACTTTTTTAATACACGAGGAATTGCAACATCAAACCAAAGCATAAACAAAATAGGATGTCGGGCTGGAGGCTGAATTACTACAGGTGTTACATTTGATCCAAAAATAAATTTTTCCGAATAGGGTCTGTCAAAGAAGAAAACAAACTCATGCTCAGGATGATTTTGAACTAAACGCTTTGTAATTTCATAGGTATACCAACCAAAACCTTCCATTTTGCCATCTAATAAAAAACGAGCATTGATTCCTATTCGCACAGTAATGAATTAAAATTGAAGAATGTAGTTGGAACGTTTTTCTTTTCCTATTGTTGTTTCGGATCCATGTCCACAATAAACAAGTGTTTCATCTGGAAGCTTAAACATGACATTGAAAATTGAATTTTTCAACGTTTCTAAATCTCCACCAGGTAAATCCACTCGACCAAAACTCCCATTGAAGAGCACATCGCCATTGATAACAAAATTATTTTCTTCATTGTAAAATACAACATGTCCAGGAGCATGTCCAGGTGTAAACTTTACCTTGAACTTTATGGAGCCAAACACTAATTCATTACCATCATTTAGAAAATGAGTGGGATGTGGGGATTTTTTGTATGCGCCAAACCCATAAAGATGAGCGTAATTCTCGACTGAATGTAGTGTGTTTAAATCGTTTTCATGCAAATAAAACGGAATAGAAAATGTTTCAAGAACAAATTGATTTCCCAACACATGATCAATATGGGCATGTGTATTCAATAAAGCTAATGGTGTAAGGCCATTTTCTTCAATAAAGGAAAGCAGCTCTTGTTCCTCGTGTCGCTCGTAACAACCTGGATCGATGACAACACAATTTTTCTGTTGATCGAAAACAACATAGGTATTCTCTTGAAAACCGTTGAATGAAAATTTTTGAACTGAGATCATATGCCAAAGTTACATTTCGTAATTGAAATATTCATCAATATAGATTTAAGGTATTGTTTTTGATTAGCCGCATTTTATATCTTTGTAAAAAATTTAGTCATGAAAACAACACTATTCATTTTTGCCGTAATCCTTTTAGCTTCTTGTGGAGTGAAAGTACCATATACCAATGAGATTCGTGATGAGTTTGGTTTGGACAATGAAAAGGCGGTGAAAAAAGTTCAATTTTACACTTCAGCTACCGTTATTTTTGAAAGAAGTAAATCTTCTGGTAACCAAGGCACGTCGGAAAGCGGAGTGCTGGTGACAAACTCAAGTAAAGAACAAGATCGAATTATTATACCGATTAACACTAAATGTATTTTTGATAGTTATGGTGAAGATGGAGAGTTAATTATTCGTTTTGAAACAGGGGTAAATAAAACCTTAACGTTTATGATGCGTCCGAATGTCCAAAACAGTAAATTCTATCTTGTTGCTGATTGGACTAATCCGAAGGGAGGGAAAATTAACTACGGTAATGAAGAGTATACAACTACAGCCTCTTCTGGAAATACGTATTTAAATGTGGTATTGAAAAAATTGCAAAAAACGAAACGAAAAGACCGAATTGTAAAAGGAATGAAAGTCTAGAATTTAATAGATTAAAAAACTAAAAGCTCGAAGAAATTCGAGCTTTTTTTATGAAAATTCTGTCGGAAGTCTATTGAAGTAAATGAAGTCGGTTAATTTCAATAGAAAATAGCCTAAAGTGTCAAAAAAAATAGATAAATTAGGGGCAACCTAAAATTAACTTTTTCGTCTTTTTTCAAATTAAACTAACTTCAAATAATAACTGTATAACTTATTATAAAACAGCTACTTATATGTAAATTTTTTGACAAATATAATTTTTACTTTATTTATCACCTTCACTGTGCAACCGTTTATTCAATATTTTGTCACCAATTTATATTATGTAAAAAAACAGAACTAAAATTGCTTATTTAATCTATTTAAACCTTAATAACCATGAATAAAATTAAACATTTCGCGCTAATATTATTTTGTTTACCACTGTCAATATATGGCTATACTTCTTTTGAAAACTCCACTGTTGAAAGTAGAATTTTTACTGGTACATGTCAATCAGCGTTTAATCCAGTTACAAATGAAATAACACTAATCTCTGTTGATGAAAAAAAAGTGTTTGTTTTAATTAGCACGAATGGAATCGTGGACCAAAACCAATATTCAACGTCAAAAGAAGTAAACGAACATTTCTTGAAAACAAAAGGTGTTATAGAATGCTCTTATTCTTGGAACAGCAACATGATGAAGTTAACTTTAGATAAAACAAACGCTAAAGAAATTCTTATAAACACTTTTGGTTTTGAACCAACAATGATTTCCAATTTATTTTAATTTTTCAAGTCATTTATAATGAAAAGAGTTTTATCCTTATTCAGCGTTTTGTTTTTTGTCCTATATTCAACTTATGTTGTGGGTCAAGGGGCTACGTGCGGCGCTGCAAATCAAATTTGTGGAACCACCCCCCCTTTTCCTGCAAACACTACGGGCGGAACAAATGTTGGCTCTATTTCTGGTGGCACAGGTAACATTGGGTGCTTAGGGACAACACCCAATGAGTCGTGGTTTTTCTTTGAAGTCGGTGTGGCTGGTGCTATTTCAGGTTCATTAACGAATTCAAATAACGTTGATGTTGATGGCGCTATCTTTGGTCCATATACTAGCACTGCAGTGGCGTGTGCTGCCCTCACTGCTGGTAATATTGTAGCTTGTGACTACTCAGCTTCTGCTACTGTGCCATTTAATTTCAATGCTGTGGTGGGCACATATATGGTTTTAATCACAAATTTTTCAGGCAGCGCGACAACCATTGACCTCAATTTTACGGCGGCGAGTAATGATTTAATTGATTGTATATCTGAAAGTGCTAATTACAGTGTTTGTGAAGGCGATGCACCTCAAAATATGTCAGCTACTGTGTTAACACCAAATGCTCTGTGCCCTCCTGCAGTTACAACAATTTCTTGTTTAACAAACACGCCGGCCACGACTGGTTCTTATACCACTAATGCTAATGGGTCTGTAAATGCAAGTTGCGTTATATCAGGGGTTCCTGCTGGAGCAACTATTACTAATATTTCCTATAATATTATTGGGGGTGCTTTGGGTGGCTCCTTTTGTGAAGAATTGGATGTTAATGTTAATGGTCCAGGAACAACTTATGATATTACAGGTGGTTCATTGGTGGGAGCAACTGGTTCTTGTACACTTGCTGGTTTAACAGGCATAGGTGGCTGGTCTGGTTCTTCAACAAATACTCCTAATGGTACTTATACATTTTCATTTTATGAAACTTTTGATGATGGTGGCCAAGATTTTTCTGTAACACAAATACAAGTGGTAGTAACTTACCAATCTGGTCCTACCCCTGTTTTAACATGGTTTAATACTCAATCCGGAGGTACCCCAATTGGCACAGGATCTCCATTTCAACCAGTAGGCGCAGGCGGTTCAGATGTTCCGAATACAAATACAGCCGGCGTTTATGATTTCTGGGTTGGGTGTGCTAGCGGTGGTATACGATCTCAAGTTCAAATATTTGTTCATGATGTGCCTACGATAACATCTACTAGCGTAGTATGTTCTGGCTCAACATTTACAGCAACAATAAACGCACCGGCAATTTCAACCTCACCTCCAGGCTGTACTTGGCAATATTCTTTTAATGGCGGCGCAACTTGGGGTGCGTCCAACTCATTAACGGGTATTGCACCAGGCTCTGCAAACCTAACTGTTTTGGTAAGAAATTCTTGTAGAACTCAATGTGTTTCAGCTTCTCAAACAATTGTTATTCCTCCAAGCATAATACCAACATTTGCTGCCGTAGGTCCTTATTGTAGTGGGGCTGCAATTCCTGCTTTGCCAACAAGTTCAACAAATTCACCTGCAATAACCGGTGCATGGTCGTCTGCTATAAACAACACAGCAACCACAACCTATACCTTTACTCCAGCAATAAATCAATGTGCGACAACCACTACATTAACGATTACTATAAACCCTCGACCGACAGTTACTGTTAATAGTTCTACCGTTTGTGCTGGAACAGCTGCCACAGTAACGGCAACGCCAGTCCCTGCGGGTACTTATTCATATGCTTGGACAGTTCCCGGCGGAGTTACGAACCCTGGAAATGTTCCATCGTTTACAACTACCGTGGCTGGACCCTATAGTGTGGTTATCACAAATACTGCAACCGGCTGTACAAGTTTGAGTGCTTCGGGTACTGTAACAGTAACCCCCTTGCCAATTATTAACCCAGGAACACCTCCACCAGTTTGCTTAGGGACTCAAGTTACATTGGCCGCAACGGGCGCAACGACCTATTCATGGAACAATGGGGTTACACAAGGTACTGCATTTACACCACCACTTGGAACGACAACATATACTGTTTTAGGAACAACTTCGGGTTGTGTTGGTACGGCATCTGTTAACGTAATAGTTAATCCTATTCCGGTAGTAAGTGCACCTGATGCAACAGTTTGTGCTGGTGGAACAGTAACATTGACTGCGGTAGGAGCAACAACATATTCTTGGTCTCCTGGAGGTCAAACAACATCTAGTATTTCTGTTACACCTTTGATTAATACTACATACACCGTAACCGGAACTACTTTAGGATGTTCTTCCTCAGATGCTGTTTTAGTAACAGTTAGTGGCAGCGCAGCTATTGGTGCCGGATCAGACGTGTCTATATGTATTGGGCAATCAACTACGATAACTGCAACTGGAGGAAGCACATATAATTGGACTATTCCAGCCTTAGGTGCTAATGCTTCGCAAATAGTTTCACCTACAGTAAACACAACTTATACAGTTGTTGGAACGGATGCTAACGGTTGTACTGGTACAGATGCAATTACTGTAACTGTAAATCCTTTACCTACAGTGACCGTAAATAGTTCAACGATTTGTGCTGGAGCAACAGCGACAATAACCGCCACACCAGGAGTGGTTGCAGGATATTCATATGTTTGGACAGTTCCTGCGGGAGTTCCTGCACCTGGGAATGTTGCATCCTTTACAACGACAATTGCAGGAACCTATAGTGTGGTTATCACCAACACAACAACATTATGTGTGAGTGCAAGTGCTTCAGGAACAGTTACGATTAACCCACTCCCAACAGCAACAGTTAACAGTCCTGTGGTTTGTGCTGGTACGCCAGCAGTAGTAACTGCTTCACCTGGGGTTGCAGGAACATATTCATACGCATGGACAGTTCCTGTTGGTGCATCTGCACCTGGAAACGTTGCAAGTTTTTCAACAACAGTTGCAGGCACTTATAGTGTAGTACTTACAAATACAACAACAACTTGTGTAAGTGCAAGTGCTTCAGGTACAGTGACAATTAACCCATTACCAACAGCAACGGTGAACAGTCCAACTGTTTGTGCGGGAGCTTCGGCAACTGTAACTGCAACACCGGGAGTAGCTGGAATGTATTCATATGCATGGACAGTTCCTGCGGGAGCAACTGCACCAGGAAACGTTGCAAGTTTTTCAACAACAATAGCAGGAACGTACAGCGTAATCCTTACAAATACGACCACATTGTGTGTGAGCGCAAGTGCTTCTGGTATCGTAACAGTTAATCCAATACCAACCGTTACGGTGAATAGCCCAACAGTTTGTGCTGGAGCAACGGCAACCGTAACTGCTACACCTGGTGCAGCAGGCACTTATTCGTATGCTTGGACAGTTCCTGCGGGAGCGCCTGCACCAGGAAACGTATCAACTTTTACAGCTACAGTTGCTGGAACCTATAGTGTGATTATTACCAACACGGTAACAACGTGTGTAAGTGCAATTGCCTCAGGAACAGTCACAATAAATCCACTTCCAACAGCAACAGTGAATAGTCCAGGAATATGTGCTGGAACACCTGCTTCGGTAACTGCTTCTCCGGGAGTTGCAGGAACATATAGCTTTGCTTGGACAGTACCTGCAGGAGCAACAAATCCAGGAAGTGTTTCAACATTTACAACTTTGATTGCTGGAACGTATAGTGTAGTTCTTACAAACACAACAACAGGATGTATAGGCGCAAGTGCCTCAGGAACTGTTACAGTTGATCCACTTCCTACTGCGAACGTGAATAGTCCAACGGTTTGTGCGGGAACACCTGCAGCAGTTGCAGCTACTCCTGGTTCAGTTGGAACATATTCGTATGCGTGGACAGTACCTGCGGGAGCAACTGCACCCGGCAACGTGCCATCGTTTACAACTACAATTGCAGGAACATACAGCGTTATCCTAACAAATACAGTTACTGGTTGTATCGGCCTGAGTTATTCGGGTATCGTTACCATTAATCCAGTGCCAACAGTTACAGTGAATAGTCCAACAGTTTGTGCTGGGACTACAGCAACAGTTACAGCAACACCTGGTGCAGTGGCAAGTTATAGCTACGCTTGGACGGTTCCAGGCGGGGCTGCAAATCCCGGTAACGTTGCGACATTTACTGCTACAGTTTCAGGAACATATAGTGTAGTTATTACAAATACGGTAACAACGTGCGTAAGTGCACTTGCCTCAGGAGTTGTTACAATAAACCCTTTACCAACGGCAACAGTAAATAACCCAAATGTATGTGCTGGAGCAACAGCAACAGTCACAGCAACACCGGGTGTTGCGGGAACATACAGTTATGCATGGACAGTTCCTGGTGGAGCAACAAATCCTGGAAACACTTCCAATTTTGCAGCAACAGTTTCAGGAGTTTATAGTGTGATTTTAACCAATACAGTAACGCTTTGTACTTCTGTATTGGCTTCTGGAACAGTAACTATTAATCCAATACCGGTAATTACATTAACACCAAATGATCCGTCAACTTGTAATGGGACAAACGGTTCTGTTTTGGTATCCGGAACTGGAACCGGAAATGTTGTTTGGACAGGTACAGCTTCTGGATCTGCAAATTCTGTTGCATTGCCATATACAATTGCCAATCTTGCTTCAGGAAGTTACAGTGTTACTTTCACAAACACAACTACAACATGTGTGTCCACGACTGTTTCAACAGTATTGAATAATCCTGGAGCACCATCGATCAATGCGATGCCAAATCTTGTGACGTGTGCAACACCTATTCAATTATTAGAGACAAGCATAACAGGAACAAATTTGACAGCGGCACTTGGATTTTTCTCTTCACCGAATGGTGTTGGCCCAATTGCTGACTTAACAACATACAACTCACCAACTCCAACAACGACAATTTACGTTTACGACCAAAATGGAGTTTGTACAGCAGAAATTTCATTTACAGTTACGGTAAATCCTTTACCTACAGTTACGGTGAATAGTCCAACTGTTTGTGCGGGTGCGCCAGCAACAGTTACAGCTACACCGGGTGCCGCTGGAACTTACAGTTATGCATGGACAGTGCCGGCAGGAGCAACTAATCCTGGCAATACTGCTTCGTTTACAACGACAACTGCTGGATCATACAGTGTTGTGATAACTAACACAGCGACAACTTGTGTAAGTGCAAGTGCTTCGGGTACAGTGACTGTAAATCCATTACCAACGGTGACTGTAAATAGCCCTGTAATATGTGCCGGAGCAACGGCAACAGTTACAGCGACACCAGGCACTGCTGCAACGTATTCTTATGCATGGACAGTTCCCGCTGGAGTTACAGCTCCTGGAAACGTACCGAACTTTAATACTGCAGTTGCAGGAACATATAGTGTCATTATTACAAATACAACAACAACGTGTATTAGTGCAAGTGCATCAGGAACAGTAACAGTGAACCCATTGCCAACAGCAACGGTGAATAATGCAACTGTTTGTGCTGGATTACCGGCAACGGTAACAGCCTCACCTGGCGTTGCAGGATCTTATTCATATGTTTGGACCGTTCCGGCAGGAGCATCTGCACCAGGGAACGTTGCCAATTTCACAACCACTGTTGCAGGAACATATAGTGTTGTACTAACAAATACAGTGACATCATGCGTAAGTGCTAGTGCATCAGGTATCGTTTCAGTAAATGCTCTACCGACTGTTTCAGTAAATAGTCCAACGGTTTGTACAGGTACACTTGCCACAATAACAGCTACACCGGGAACAGCTGCAACATATAGTTATGCATGGACAGTGCCGGCAGGAGCGTTGTCCCCTGGAAATGTTGCAACATTTACTTCGGGAATTGCTGGAACCTATAGCGTTATAATAACGAATACAACTACAGGATGTATTAGTGCAAGTTCTTCTGGGATCGTTTCTCTTGATCCATTACCAACGGTGACTGTAAATAGCCCTGTAATTTGTGCCGGAACAACGGCAACAGTTACAGCAACACCAGGAACAGCTGCAACGTATTCTTATGTTTGGACAGTTCCTGCTGGAGTTACAGCTCCTGGAGACGTACCGAACTTTAATACTACAGTTGCAGGAACATATAGTGTCATTATTACAAATACAACAACAACGTGTGTGAGTGCGAGTGCATCTGGAACGGTAACAGTGAACCCATTACCAACAGCAACGGTGAATAGTCCAACTGTTTGTGCTGGATTACCGGCAACAGTAACAGCCTCACCAGACGTTGCAGGATCTTATTCATATGTTTGGACCGTTCCGGCAGGAGCATCTGCACCGGGGAACGTTGCCAATTTCACAACCACTGTTGCAGGAACATATAGTGTGGTATTAACAAATACAGTGACATCATGCTCAGGAGCGAGTGCATCAGGTATTGTTTCAGTAAATGCTCTACCGACGGTTACAGTAAATAGTCCAACGGTATGTGCAGGAACACTTGCTACAATAACGGCTACACCGGGAATAGCTGCAACATATAGTTATTCTTGGACGGTGCCCGCCGGAGCAACTGCTCCTGGAAATGTAAATTCATTTACTACTTCAATTGCTGGCACTTATAGTGTGGTTATCACCAATACACTAACAGGTTGTGTAAGTGCTAGTGCTTCCGGACTTGCTACAATAAACCCAAATCCAACGGTAACTGTGAACAGTTCAACAGTGTGCGGAGGTGCGCCGGCAACGGTTACAGGAAGTCCAGGAAATGCCGATGTATATAATTTTGCATGGACAGTCCCAGTGGGAGCAACACCTCCAGGTAACATCCCAACATTCACGACAACAACTGCAGGAACTTATTCAGTTGTGATTACGAACGGTACTACAGGATGTTTCAGTACTTCTGCATCAGGAACGGTAACAGTAAATCCGCTGCCAACAGCAACAATCGCAGGAACATTAACTTTATGTCAAAACGAATCACAACCAACTGTGACCTTCACGGGTGCGAATGCAACTGCTCCGTATACTTTCACCTATAACCTGAACAATGGGGGTAGCCAAACGGTCACGTCGACAGGAAATTCAGCAACAATCTCCGTTCCAACGACTACAGCAGGGACATTTAACTACAACCTTGTGAGTGTTCAAGATGCAAGCTCAACAGCTTGTTCTCAGGCTCAGACTGGAGTAGCAACGATCACAGTTAACCCGCTGCCGACAGCAACAGTTTTAGGTACAGCTCAGGTGTGTGAGGGTGGGGCTTCACAAACGATTACCTTTGCTGGCGCGAACGGAACAGTACCGTATATATTCTCGTATAACGTTAATAACGGTCCTACACAAACGATCACCTCTACAGGTAATACTGCAACAATCACTGTTCCTTCATCAATACCAGGTGTGTTTAATTACAACCTGATGAGTGTTGAGGATGCTAGCTCAACCACTTGTTCGCAGAACCAAACAGGAATTGCAACGATAACTATCAATCCATTACCAAATGTTTTTGCGGGAAATAACATTACTATATGTGAGGGTCAGACAGTTACTTTGACAGGTTCTGGTGCTGTAAATTATACCTGGAACAATGGCGTATTAAATGGAGTACAATTTACGCCAACTTTAGGAACGACAACATATACAGTTACAGGTACTTCTGCGGCTGGATGTATAGCAACTGATCAGGTAGATGTACTGGTAAATCCAAATCCAGTCATTTCATTTAATCCTGATATTACGAGTGGTTGTGTACCTGTTACAGTGAATTTCACTAATACAACTCCGAACTCTAGCAATTGTGTTTGGACGATAAGCAATGGAACTGTCTTAACTGGATGTGGTACCGTTCCTGTTACTTTTAATCAAGGTGGGTGCTATGATGTTACCTTGACGACTACAGCAACGAATGGATGTGTTTCTTCTCTTACAGCCAACGATTTGGTGTGTGTTGAAGATTATCCTATTGCTGGCTTCTCAACAGATAACGTTATAGTTTCAACCTTGGATACTGAAGTAAATTTTACGAATACTTCTTTAGACGCAACAACTTATGAATGGTCGTTCGGTGACGGTTCCGCTGGATCAACGGACATCGATGCTACCCATACTTATCCGGATTTTGAATCAGGAAATTACGTGGTAACGCTTGTAGCGATGTCACCTTTAGGTTGCGCTGATACTGCTTATGCAACAATTATTGTGCAAGAGGAAATATTGTTTTATGTTCCGAATACCTTTACACCAGACGATGATGATTATAATCCTATTTTCCAACCTGTATTTACTGCTGGATTTGACCCGTATGATTATACCTTGTTAATTTTTAACCGATGGGGAGAAATTATATTTGAATCACGCAATGCAGCAATTGGATGGAATGGAACCTATGGATCCAATGGAGAAATTGAAATGTGTCAAGACGGAACATATACGTGGAAAATAGAATTTAAGACCAAAGCCAATGATGAGCGAAAAATGGTCGTTGGTCATGTGAACTTGATTCGTTAATAAACAAAAAAGGAGACCTCGGTCTCCTTTTTTGTTTATGTAGTTGCTAAATTACATGCTTGCCGTATTTAAATCTTGCGAAGGAATGTAAAGTTGGTTATCCAAAATGGTAATATGAAGTGTCTTATTAAAAGATGTTTCTATTTCAGAATTTTCATCTTTAGAAGATAAAAGAGAGAAGTCAATGTTAACTCTTTTTACTAAAACACATTTATTCGCATCTTCAACTGAGAATTCGTATTCGCCATCCTTTAAAGCAGTTGGATTATCAAAATTGGCTTGGTCGTTTAATCGAATAAAGTAAAAATCAGTATTCTCAAGGTCCCAAGGTGTTCCACCAGTAATCTTAGCATTCATTATACCACTCAATCCATCAATAAAGGTTTCTTGATTGCTATTCATTGATAATTGTAAAGGAGAAGGAGATTCAATTTTGATAAATGCGATCGTTTCTTTTCCTCTAGCGTCGCACACTTTTACTGAATAGTCACCACTTCTTAAATCGTTTAATTCAAGTGAAGAAAGACCGTTATCCCAAACAATAATGTATGGTAAAATTCCTCCTGTTACATCGATTTCAATTTTTCCGTCCGTTTTTCCAAAACAGGAAACATCCGTTTTTGTGTATTCAATTTTCAAGTCTTCAACTTTTTCTTTTTTAATGTTCGTTGCATAAGTGTTTAATGCGAACATTAAGGTAATAGCAGTAATACTAATTGTTTTCATATTTATGTTTTTTTTGTTTCTGAAACAAATCAACTACTAATTAATGTGGTAGCTGCTTGACAACTTTAGATAGATATCAAATTACATTATTGCTATGAGTAAGCTATAAGCATAAATACATAGTTT
>JAIOZF010000091.1 GCA_021740745.1 Crocinitomicaceae bacterium
TTAACTGATTTTTTTGCTTAGTACTCAATTTAAAAGCAGTGATTATCTGATTTTGATTCCAATGAATCATCCCGCCTTTTTCATAATCGGAAATAACTTCTTCAATACTATTTTTTGAACCATCATGCATATAGGGGAATGTTAATTCAATATTTCTGAGACTTGGGACTTTAAATTTCCCAATATCAACTGAATCATGATGAATTCGAAATCTACCTTCATCTTTACCGAAATCTTTATATAAACCATTATTTTCGGCCTTAAAGGTTGTGAAATAAGGTGCAGGATGGCAAGATGTACAATACAATTTCTCAGAAAAAAGTTTCCAGCCTTTAATTTCGTCATTGGTCATGGCTTTCGAATTCTTTCCATAATAATACTGGTCAAAACGAGAATTAACAGAGAGTAATGTACGTTCAAATGCTGAAATACTTCTGGTCAACACCCAAGGATCAAAATCACGGTTAAAAATATCTCTTGCGGCCATTTGATATTCAGGAACAGCTTTTAATCTTTCGATTACTTCACTCATTTTCATGCCCATTTCAACATGTTCTTGAATTGGCACAATTACTTGCATTTCAAGGCTCGTTAAATGTGCATCAAACATTACAGTTGGTAAATAACCTGCATTTAATAGCGATGGGGAATTTCTTTCTGTTTTTCTTCCTAGCACGCCATCACTTACTTTTTTCCGATCGGTGAATCCAAATGCAGGAATATGGCATATAGCGCAAGAAACGGTATTATCAAGTGAGAGTCGCTTATCAAAAAACAATTTTCGGCCTAACTCTACTTTCGCATCTGTATTCGGATTGTCATCTGGAGTATTTAAGTTTCCAAATTCCTGAATCATTGCTTTATTCGATTTGCACTTAACAGAAAAAAGGGATACCATTAGCATCCCTCCTATTAAAATTATATGTCCAAATCTGAATTTCATTTAACGCACAGCATTAATCGTTTTGAGTAAATTATTTTCACCATCGTAAACTGAAACGCGATATGTTCCTGAAGGCAAGTCTGAAAACTCAACTTTCCCAATGATGGAATTGATTGACTTTTCCGAGACGATTTTTCCCTGAACATCCGAAAGATTTATGGCAGCTGCATTTTTAATTCCATCCCATTGAACGGTGAAAAGTGACGGTGAATTATGAAACCAAAGTTTACCCGGAATCATTTCAACTGAATTCAATGCAGCAGTAGCATCTTGACTAAAAACAGCTAAATCTGTTGCATTATTCATTACCTGTTCGTTCAACCCAGTTGATCCATGCAAAACGCCAACACTTCCTAAATTAACACCTGTTAACCATATATCAACGTTGCAATTGATATTAATATCTAACTGATCAGTATACATCTCAGTTCCGATAACCGGAAGATCTATGTATGAATAATTATCTTTTCCTAAGCTGTGCACCTCATATAATGCATCTGGAATATCATCACTATTCGAATCGCCGTTTCCACTAACAATCATACAGAAATAACCAGAAGTCCAACCCCAATGCATTGAAGGATCTTGAAAACTCAATGGATGACCTTCAGGATATGCTGAAATATCAATTGCATCCTCTCCACTAATTGTATTCAAATTTGTAGGAACGCCAATACCAAATTGGATTTCTTCAACAACATCTACATCTAGATATCCAAGATAAATCGTATGATTATCAGGCTCAATTAAATAAACTTCGGGTGCTAAAACCATTATCTGTCCACCATCATGAACTAATGTTACATTGGAAAGATAATAATCGAAAGCTGTAATATTGAAAGCTTTACCACTAATGTCAGTCAACGTAGTATTAAGTTGTAATGGATTTCCCTCCACCTTCGGACTAATATTGACAAACACATTCTTCTGCGCAAAGTAAGTGAACGAACCACTTACAATTCCTAGAGCTAGTATTAATTTTTTCATATACAATTATTTGTGTACAATATACAAAATCTCTTGCTTCTGCAAGCGATAACGCTCAATCATTTTTTCATCATACTTGGATTCCTTATCGAAAACCTCCACTTTAAAACCTGCATTTTCTAACCATTGTGGATAGTCATTCCCAAATAGGCGAACATGATCTTTTTGCCAAAAGTGTTTCTCACGATCTTCTGGACTAGTAATAGAAGCATCTTCATATGTAATATCTCTATCAAAATCTTGTGGAACCTGCATAATTCCCCATCCTCCCGGTCGTAACACACGATGCAATTCACGCATACATTGTAATGCATCATCGACATGTTCTAGCACGTGATTGCAAAAAACAACGTCAAATGAATTATCATCTAAGGGGATTGAATGCAAATCAAAATGCAGATCAGCTAAAGGAGATACTAAATCACCTGTTACATAGTTTAAATTCTTCTGAACCTTAAACTTTCCATGAAAACACTGTTCTGGTGCAATGTGTAACACATCTAAATGATTCGCAGTAAAGAAATTTGAGTGATCTCTCAAATACAACCACATTAATCGATGGCGCTCTAAAGTTAAATCATATGGACAAAGCACATTCTCACGATGCGCGATATCAGAACCATAAGAAAGAAATTTAGAAAAACTCCGCTCACACACTGGGCATTCGACATTGTTTCCTTTGTATAATAAAGGTGCAACCTTCTTAAATGGATAACTTAAACGAATCAATAAGGGTCGCGGAAGTGTATTTAGAAGGAATTTATATAACTTTTTCATCTACTACAAAAATAAACAAAAGATAAAAGCAGTTACATGTCCAATTTAGAATTACAAAATCTTTATTTTTACCCTACAAAACTTAAAGATGAAGAAACTTATATTCATGAGTATTTCGCTCGTAACATTTTCACTTTCTGCCCAACAAAATCAACCCAAAAATATGTCTGAAGAACCAAAAGCTCTCAAGAAACAAACTGTTTTAATGAATCACGACCACAAACGAGTCGATGATTATTTCTGGATGAACGAGCGCGATTCAAAGGAAGTACTCGATCAGTTAAATGCTGAAAACGCTTATTCAAAGAGTTATTTTTCTTCATTAGAAAATCTTCAACAAACGCTCCTGGATGAATTCAATAATCGAATTGATCCAAATGAAGTAAGTTCTCCCTTTATTATGAATGGTCGGACCTACCAAATAAGAAATTTTGAAGCGCTGGATTATAGCAAAATAATGCTGATTGAAAACGGAAATGAAACTGTTTTCTTTGATGAAAATGAGCGATCAAAAAATAAGTCATTCTATGAGTTGGCTGATTGGTCTCCCTCACCAAATAATGAGTTATTAGCTATCAGCGAAGACTTTGTGGGGAGGCGAAAATATGCCATTACTATTCGAAATAATGGAACGCAGAAATTTTTAAAAGACAAAATAAGTGATACCGATGGTTCTATTGTTTGGGCAAATGATAATCAAACCCTATTTTACGTCAAAAAGGATCCTCAAACGCTTCGTGAATTTCAAGTTTTTCGTCATGTTCTTGGAACAGATGAAAAAAAAGATGTATTGGTTTATCAAGAAAATGATGAAAAATACTCCGTATATATTAGTAAAACGATAACAGATCAATACATTCTGATTCATTCTCAAAGTTCTACAACGTCTGAAATAAAATTGATAAATGCTGATAAGCCAACGGAAGCTCCAGTGGTTTTTCTCCCAAGAACAAATGACCATCTTTATGAAGTTTTTCATCATGAGAAGGGATTCTATATTATCACGAATGAACAAGCCAAAAATCGCAAAATTGTTTTTAGTCCAACCATACCCTCTTCAATTTCATCCTGCTCAATCGTTTTAGAGCATAATCCAACTATGTTGATTGAAGGATTGTTGACCTTGAAAAATAACTTGGTGATTGAAATTCGTCACGAAGGTTTACTGAAAATAAATACGATTAATCTAAGTTCAAATAAAACGGAACAAATTCATTTCGATGAAGAAACGTACTACTTGGGACTAGGAAATAATGATGATTATACTGCAGAAAAAATATTTTTCATTTACAATTCATTAACGACACCATCCACTGTATATAATTATGATTTAAATACGCATACGCGTCAAGTATTTTTCCGTAAAGAATTGAAAGACAAAACATTTGATCCTGCCAATTATACTTCTATGCGAATTTGGGCGACAGCAAATGATGGATCCAAAATTCCTGTTTCGATCGTATTTAAAAAAGGAACAGTCTTGTCGGAAGCACCTTGTTTACTTTATGGATATGGATCTTACGGCTACACCCTACCTGATGTTTTTAGCGCGACGAGATTAAGTTTATTGGATCGTGGTTTTGTTTATGCAACCGCACATATTCGTGGAAGTAAATACATGGGTGAAGAATGGTATGAAGATGGGAAATTTTTAAAAAAGAAAAATACGTTTACTGATTTCATTAACGCAGCAGAGTATTTGGGAATGCAGGGATATTGTTCGAAAGATAAAATCTATGCCCAAGGAGGAAGCGCTGGTGGTTTGTTGATGGGAGCGATTGCTAATATGGCGCCTTACTTATGGAAGGGAGTAATAGCTCAGGTTCCTTTTGTGGATGTCGTAACTACCATGTCGGACGAAACGATTCCTTTGACTGTCGGAGAATATGAAGAATGGGGAAATCCAACTAATAAGGAATATTATTACTATATGTTGAATTACTCTCCGTATGACAATGTGAAAGCAATGGATTATCCAGCACTACTTGTGACGACAGGGTATCATGATTCACAAGTTCAATACTGGGAACCTATGAAATGGGTGGCTAAATTACGTGAGATGCGCACAAATAAGAATCCTTTAATATTTGATTGTAACATGGATGCTGGTCATGGCGGTGGTTCAGGCAGAAGTAATGAACGAAAAGAAGTTGCACAAGTTTATTCCTTTATATTGAATCTTGAAGGTATTTCGAAATAAATATAAACTACTCCTTTTTTGTTTTTGCCTTGGATCCAATCTTACGGCTCAATCGGATACCTTGCCTTATAAAGTTTTTAAGGATAAAATTGTAGTGCATACTGATATTGGATTTTCAGTTGCACCATTTTCGATTCAATATCCTTTCTCCGGCGATGTTGATAAGTTAAAGTATCGTGATAATTTTCGGCCAGTGTTTGGATTAGGTGTTTCCTATAAATGGTTTGCATTGCGATTGGCATTTTCTTTTCCTGGAAATTTCAGACCAGTCAGTCGATACGGAAAAACGAATCAGTTTAATCTTGGATTTGATTTTACATATAAAAAAACATTTTTTGATATCGATTTACGAAGTTATTTTGGTTATGCCATAAAGGATGCTTACACATGGAATGACACGCTTAACAGCTTAAAACCAAATGATATTCGTCCAAACACCAACTACATTAGCTTTTCAATTAATGCTTGGTATTTTCATGATCGTAATTTTAAAATGTCGGCCCTTGGAGGAAAAACAGCACATTACACAGAAGAGGTTCATACATGGTATTTGAAAAATATATTTAATGTTTTCGGAGTGGGTGTTGGAAGTGGAACAAACACTATTATACCTGATGAATTGCGCGATTCTGCTGCAACAAAGACAGGTGCATCTTTATTCTCAGCGGTTGAATTAGGTGTCGTTCCTGGATATGCCTATGTAAACAAAATTAACAATTGGCAATTTTCAGGTCTTCTCGGTTTAGGAGCAGTAATTCAAAGTAAATACTATACAAGCGATGGAAATGTAAGAGGCTTTTTAGGTCTCGCTCCTCGTTATGATATCCGATTGATTGGTGGATATTCCGTAGATCGTTATTTTGTTATGTTAATTACCGATTTTGATAATAAGTCAATTCGTTTCACTAATTTGAAATACAACCAATTTTATTATTCAGTTAGAGTCTCTGCTGGAATTAGGCTGAATAAAAAGAGTGATAAGGAGAAGAAGGGGAAGAAGATATAGGACTTAGGCATTAGTCATTAG
Source organism: Crocinitomicaceae bacterium (assembly GCA_021740745.1). Lineage (GTDB taxonomy): Bacteria > Bacteroidota > Bacteroidia > Flavobacteriales_D > Crocinitomicaceae > M0103. The sequence goes on from JAIOZF010000091.1 coordinate 5,935, forward strand.
TCATTAGGCATTAGAAAGGAATAGTTTATCTTGTTAAAAATATTACCCTTGTTCCTGAGGGAATAATACACTTTCATTTACTGGAACAACCCAAGAATTAAACAATTGTTCGAGGTTTGCAATCATTGGATCAAATAAATTCCATTCAGCAAAATTTGCCATTTCAGAAATATGAATCTGTTTAATTTCGTGATCTTTGATAATGTAAAGATTCAAACGGTCAAAGAAATTCACTTCAAGTTCTTTTCCTAATGCTTTAACGAAGTGGACCGATGAATCAATTGAACAGCCAGAGGCGCCCACTTTTTCCTCATCAACAGCAAGAATAATGAAACGATCAAACAACACCGCACCTTTCGCTACCAATTCTTTTCCATGTGTTGCCCACTGCTTTACAAACTCATTGATTTCGTCTTGGACAAATGTTGATTCAGTTGAATTTAGTGCTCTATTTGAAGCATATACCCATACTCTACTTGATAAACTGAAATCTTGAAAGATTTCTTTATAATTCTGCAGCATTTGCGATAAGTTCAGCGATATCTAACACTTTAATTTCTTCTTCTTTGTTGAAGTTTTTCACTCCATCTGTCATCATTGTATTACAGAAAGGGCAACCAGTAGCAATAATGGAAGCACTTGTTTCAAGCGCATCTTCCGTTCTTTCAACGTTGATTTCCTTGTTCCCCTTCTCTGCTTCCTTGAACATTTGAGCTCCACCTGCACCACAACATAAACCATTTGTTTTGCAACGCTTCATTTCAACCAATTCAGCATCTAGCTTTTCTATCAAAGAACGTGGAGCTTCGTATACATCGTTCGCTCTTCCTAAATAACACGGGTCATGAAAAGTAATCTTTTTGCCTTTGTACATTCCACCATCCTTCAATACCAATTTACCTGTATTGATTAAATCTTGAATCAATTGGGTATGGTGAACAACTTCATAATTCCCTCCCAATTCAGGATATTCGTTTTTCAGTGTATTAAAACAATGTGGACAAGCAGTGACGATACGTTTTACTTCGTAACCATCCAGTACTTGAATATTCATCATGGCTTGCATCTGAAATGTGAATTCATTTCCAGCGCGTTTTGCAGGATCTCCTGTACAACTTTCTTCCGCACCGAGTACAGCAAAATTCACTTTACATTCGTTCAATATTTTAACTAATGCCTTCGTAATTTTTTTAGCTCGATCATCAAAACTACCAGAACAACCTACCCAGAATAGAATTTCTGGTGATTCTCCTTTTGCCATCATTTCGGCCATTGTTGGAACGTGCAAACTCATGTTACTTTATTTAATTTTTTACTATTCACAAAGATCAAAAATATAGCTACGGTATACATTTGACTTTTTAGTTCTATCATTTTTAATACAAACGGCAATCTTTATTGTTTTTGCTTCTACCGCTGGAGAAACAAACATTGACCATCCTTCATTGTTTTTTGTCAAACTCACCCCAGTCGCTGAAAGAAAAATAAATTCAGCTTTATCGGATGATTTTAATTCCGCCTTTAACTCATAACGCTCTTTTCTAACCAAACATTTCGGGTTACCCTTTATTTCAAAATTCACTTTTTCTTCTCTAACGATTGAAGTGGACAGCAGAAATAAACCTAATAATCCGAATAATAATTTCATCGTTTATTACGATTCATAGACTTGAATGGACTCAATTCAAATTTTTGATTAGTCCTCATTTGCCCAATTTAAACGGTCATTTTGTGAGAACTGCCAAGGCGCACCATTGTTTTCAATATTCGTTAACATCCCTGTTAACTCTGTTGGCATTTTTGATTCTTCCATTACCAAATACCTGCGTAAATCAACAATAATGGAAAGTGGATCAATATTAACTGGACATTCTTGAACACATGCGTTACAAGAAGTACATGCCCAAATCTCCTCTTCTGATATGTAATCACCTAATAAGCTTTTACCATCTGAATAATCTTTACCATGTTTTCTGATATTATCACCTACTTCTGTCAAACGATCACGTGTATCCATCATGATTTTTCGTGGTGATAATTGTTTACCAGTGATATTTGCAGGACAAGAAGAAGTACAACGTCCACATTCTGTGCATGTATAGGCATCAAGAAGATTCTTCCAAGTTAAATCGGTCACATCCTTCGCTCCAAATCGCTGAGGAACTGCATTTGGATCTGCAGGAGCAGCATATGGATCAGCTGTTGGGTCTAACATCAACTTAACTTCTGCAGTAACTGATTCCATGTTTGTAAACTTTCCCTTTTTCTCCAAATTTGAATAATAGGTGTTTGGAAAAGCTAATAGAATATGAAAATGCTTCGAATAAGGCAAGTAATTTAGAAAAGCAAAAACCATCAGGATATGTCCCCACCATCCGATTCTTTCCAAGGTATGCAGCGTTGACACATCTATTCCTCCGAAAACTTTTTCACCTAGAAAACTTGAAATTGCAAAACCAAACGATCCTGTACCTTCTGCGTAATGTGAATGTCCAATATTGTACATTGCTTCATCTGCCCCATTCATCGTGAAAATACATGCTACCAAAACAATCTCCATGATCAATATTAAGTTAGCATCTTTCGTTGGCCAACCTGCTAATTCTTTCATGTTCAATCGAGGTAATTTAAGCATGTTTCTTCTCGCTAAAAATGCAACAGTTGCGACAAGAGCTAAAACGGAAAGTATTTCAATGAAACTTACAATAAACGTATAGAATCCACCAAGTGCATCTTTAAAAATTCGGTGATTTCCAGTTAAGCCATCAACAATAATTTCGATTAATTCAATTTGAGTGATAACAAATGCTGAGTATAGTGCTAAGTGCAAAAGAGCTGGAACAGGACGTGCGAACATTTTCTTTTGTCCTAGCGCGACAAGCGTCATTGTTTTCCAACGTTCACCGCTCTGATCCGTTCGATTTATATCTCTCCCAAGACGAATGTTTGACCTAATTTTTAAAATATTGTAGAAAAAGAATCCACTGCCTGCAACTAGCAATAAAGTAAAAGCAATAATAGAAATCATAGTTTTAGTTTAATTTGGGATAGTATCCAAGATTTTTCTCAACTTCTTCTCCTCACTTCCTGTCAAAGGAACTCCTTTCGTTTTTGCACCAAACACTGAAATGTGTATATATCTTTCTGGATGCAATTGAATATCATTTACCAGGTTCTGTAATTCAGCATTTGTCTTATTTAGCTCATTATACAATTGTTCATCACCAAGTAATTTACCTAAAGTTCCTTTGCCATTTTTTGCATCGTCCAAAACAGCGTTTAAACTTTTGAGTGTCGAACTAGCATTAGAAATTACATTTTTATAGTCAGACGTTAACAAATCATCAGTAATTTTTCGAGCGTTGCCCATTATTGCAGTTACTTGATCATTACTTTTCTTGAGGTTAGCCGTGATACTTTCAACGTTCCCCATGATTCTTCCGAACTTCACTTTTTCCTCAGCTACTAAATTGTCAATTTCTTCCGCAACATTTCCAAAACGATTGATGGCAATTTTAACTTCTTTAATACTTCCTTCAATTTCAGAAGTAGCTGTAGTATCCCAAAATGCTGACAATGAAACAACCATTTTATCCACAGATGTCATTATTCCTTGTACCTTTTGAACAATAGGGTCAGCATATGATTTAACTTGGGCCAACATATCTTCTGCCAGAAAACCTGGGATTTCTGAACCAGATTTATAATAACCTTTGGATAAATCAGAACTAACTTTAATTAGCATTCCTTTATTGAACAAGTCAAGCGAGCCAATTTCAATTGATGATCCTTTCGGTAATTTAACATCTTTGTTTTGAATATTAAATGTAACCTTTACCTGTCGAGCTGGATTTTCTGATGGCGTGTAATCGACAGCTAACACTTTTCCAACAACCACACCATTCAATGTAACATTGCTCGCGACAGCTAGCTGACCAGAATTCGGGAAATACGCATAATATTGTTCATCTCCACCAAAAAAACTATTACCTTTCAAAAAGTTCACTCCAGCAACAAACAAACCAATTGCTAATAAACCAATAAAACCTGCCTTAACTTCTTTTGCCATCTTCAAAATACTATTTTTCTGCTAATTTAATAGCTTTTTCTAAATTAATAC
>JAIOZF010000092.1 GCA_021740745.1 Crocinitomicaceae bacterium
CAATTCAAAGCCATAAAGCTGAGCACCAAAAGATAAAACTCCAGCTTTAAGTGGCAGCGCCACAGTTAAGCCTTGTGATTGTAATTCCTTAAGCAAAAACCGATTTTCATAAGATACTCCAGCAGAAAAACTTTTCAAAGTAGCTAAACCAGCCGGATTGTGATGATAAGCCCAAACATCTTCAAAAGCGACTGAAGCGTTTGCCATTGAATTTGACCTTCCTCCCATTGGCACCCAGCCTTGTGAAAAAGAAATAAGAGGACAAATAAGAAAAAGTAATAGGGTTCTCAATAGCATGCACTAAAAATAGTTAATTCTTGAATTGTGTGGATTAATTTGGTATTATTTTTTGGTAGGAAATAGGCATTAGCCGATAGAGATAGAAAAAAGAGCAAGAAGCAAAACCAATCTTCAACAGATTTTTAAAATAGAATTAACTAAAGTCTATAGACCTAATGCTTTTATCTATAAAAGTCTTTCAATGTCCTTTGCGATGTCTTTATTTTCGTAGTCAGATTTTGGCATAAAGAACCAAGTTTTTCCATTGTCATCACTGATTGCTACGTAAGTGGTGTTTTTTTGTGTAATTTCTTCTTCAATCCATCCTGTTTGAATGACCCTGAATTCATAAAGCGCATGAATAGTTGAATTGTCCTTTTTTACCGTTCGCAAAATAGGTTCATCCAAGTAATTATCAACACTATTCAATTCAAATTTCGCTAGAAAAACAGAATCACCTTGATCCTTGTAAGCCCTCACCAAAGAAGGATGAATCATTGAAATGTAGGCCAACTGCATTCCTTCTTTTCGTGCCTTCAAAAAATCATTTGTTGTAGAAGTTAAAGTAGCTTCCTGGGTCGCATTTAAGCTACAAGCGCCTAAAATCAGCATTAACAGGACAAAAAGTACATTTTTTTTCATTGTTCAATTTGCTTAAATAAGTCTTCAAATTCATTTGCTTTAATTTCTACAAATGGCGTTTCTGCTGCTAACATATCTATAATTCGCAACATTTCAGGATATTGATTCGCAACTATTTCTTGTAAACGCATTTTCGATCCAATTAATTGAATTTCCTGAAAGCTGCGATTGTTTATAATTTTATAGTAAGCCTTCCCGTTAATCATTTTTCGGTATTGCGGAAAGTCCGTATTTTTATCAATCATAAAGCTAAAATAGAATGTTTGCCAATATAATTCACCAAGAAGGTCACGATTTCATGATAAAAGGCGATTACTTTAAAGCAATTGATTGTTTTTCAAGGGCCTTACTTCAACATCCTGACCATGCTGATATTTACTCTGATCGCGGTGTAAGTTATTTGCACCTTAAAATGGAGAATGAAGCAATGGCTGATTTCAATTATGCGCTTAAACTTCAGCCGGAATATGGCTTTCGTTATGCAGCTAGAGCTTACGCGAAGGATTTCTTTGGTGATACAGATGCGGCCATTGAAGATTATGAAAAAGCGATTGAATTAGACCCTGAAGATGCTGTTTCGTATAATAACATCGGACTTTTGCAAGAAAAGAAAGGGTATAAAGTTGAAGCTCAAAAGAATTTTGAACGCGCTGATAAATTATCCAAAATGGAGAATCGTTTGTACGATTTAATGGATCAATTGGAAGAAGAACAACCCGAAGAAATAAATTCAGTTGAACCAAAAATGGTTACAATCGAAGAAACGCCTGTCAATCACGAAATGATTGATCCAGCAACAATTCGCGAAAAGAACATTAGCACTTTTAAAGAATTTACGCAGATTTTCAAATCAAAAAAGCAATTTAACGAATTCATGCGCTTTTTGAAAAATGGTTTACGTATAAAATAATTGCCTGTGAAGCCAATCGATTTATCATTCAAGAATAATAAAGATCCAAAAAATGGAAATATCCTCATTTCGGACCCTTTTTTGGACGAAGATTTTTTCAGACGCTCGGTAATACTTATGTGCGACCATACTTCTGAAGGTAGCTTTGGTTTTGTACTGAATCATTACCTGGATGTGGATTTGCATACCTTGGACACTAATTTTCCTGATATCAATGCACGCATTAGTGTTGGGGGGCCAGTTGATACCCAAAGCTTATATTTTATTCATGCCTTGGGCGACCGCTTAGGTGGCTCATCTCCTATTACGGGTGATTTGATGTTTGGCGGAGATTACACTGAATTATTGAAACTCCTTGAAGAGGATAGCTCAATTAAGGATAAAGTCCGATTTTTCTTAGGATACTCAGGCTGGGGAAAAGATCAATTAGGTGAAGAATTGAAAGAAAATTCTTGGTTAGTTGCAACAAACATTAAGGACAAAGAAATTCTTTCTACAGCAGATAACGATTTCTGGAAATCTTGTCTTGAAAAACAAGGAGAACGTTTTAAAACGATTTCTAAGTTTCCGTTGAATCCAAATGAGAATTAACAATAACAATTAGTAATTTCAATAAATGTCATTTTCAGCACCACTTGCCGAGCGCATGCGTCCAACAACTTTGGATGAATATATCGGTCAAGATCATTTACTAAAACCCGTAGCATCATTGCGAAGAGCGTTGGATTCAGGAATGATTCCTTCGATGATTTTTTGGGGTCCCCCAGGTGTTGGGAAAACAACTTTAGCGCAATTAATTGCAGGACATTTAAAACGCCCATTTTATACTTTATCCGCAATTTCATCTGGAGTAAAGGACGTGCGTGATATCATTCAACGCGTTGAACAAGGCGGAATGTTTCAAACTTCAGGAACCATCCTTTTTATAGATGAAATTCATCGTTTCTCTAAAGCTCAACAAGATTCCTTACTTGGTGCTGTTGAAAAAGGAATCATCACATTAATTGGAGCCACGACTGAGAATCCTTCTTTTGAAGTTATATCGGCACTTCTATCCCGCTGTCAAGTTTATACACTCGTTTCTCATACAAAAGAAGATTTATTGAATTTGCTGAATCGTGCAATTGTAAATGATTCTGTTTTAGCAAAGAAAAAAATTAAACTCAGTGAAACAAATGCACTTTTGGCCATTTCAGGTGGTGATGCACGGAAATTATTGAACATTTTTGAGATTATTATAGGGACCTTTGGAGACCAACAAAAAATCGAAATCACAAATGAATTAGTGCTTTCTACAGCGCAACAAAGCTTGGCGATGTATGACAAAGATGGTGAACAGCATTACGATATCATTTCTGCCTTCATTAAATCAATTCGTGGAAGTGATCCAAACGCCGCTGTCTATTGGTTGGCAAGAATGGTTGAGGGAGGTGAAGATCCTAAATTCATTGCTCGTCGTTTATTAATTTCAGCTTCTGAAGACATTGGTTTAGCCAATCCAAATGCATTATTGATGGCAAACAATTGTTTTCAAGCCATTCAATCAGTTGGCTGGCCAGAATCACGTATTATTCTTGCACAATGCACTATATACCTTGCTTCGTCGCCAAAAGGAAATGGCGCATACATGGCAATAAATAGAGCACAAGAAGAGGTTAAACGAAGTGGAAACTTAGGAGTTCCACTCCCCTTGCGCAATGCTCCAACCAAACTTATGGACGATTTGGGATATGGAAAAGGATACCTTTATTCACACGATCATCCTGGGAATTTTGCGGAACAAGAATTTTTACCATCAGAGATCCAAGGCACATCCTTTTTTCAAGCTGGGAGCAGCAAGCGAGAGCAAGAAGTACAGGAATTCATTCATCATTTGTGGGGAAATAAATACGACTAATGGGAGCAAAAATCGCGTACTATCTTTTTGTATTTCCGCTTTCACATTTGCCATTGTGGTGCTTGTACCGTTTTGCTGATTTCTTTTATATACTCTTAATCACTGTTTTTCCATATAGAAAAACCGTTATTGAAGGTAACTTGAAACATTCATTTCCAGAAAAAAATGAACTAGAAATCAAGCAACTACGCAATGCTTTTTATCGACATTTTTCCGATATTTTAGTTGAAGGAATTAAGAATTTAAGTATCAGTAAAGAAGAGTTATTGAAGCGATTTAAAGTAAATAATCCAGAGCAAATGGATGAACTTTTCAAGCAAAACAAAAGTGTTATTTTAGTTTCGGGACATTACAATAACTGGGAATGGCTAATTACTGCTCAAAACTGTTTGTTTCAGCACCAAGCAATGGGAATTGGAATGCCAATGACCAGTAAGTTTTGGGATAAAAAAGTAAATGAACGACGTTCTCGCTTCGGAATGAAAGTCGTGCATGCGAAAAATTTCAAAGAAGAAATTAAGAAATCCACACAAAAGCCATTAGCAATATTAACACTTGGTGATCAATCCCCAGGAGATGCTCGCAAAAGTTACTGGATGGAATTTCTACATCAGCAAACAGCAGTTTTATTTGGAACAGAACAAATAGCGCATTCGAATGATTTTGCTGTCGTCTTTTTTATTAACCGAAAAGTAAAACGCGGTTATTACGAAATGCAGTTGAGTTTAATCACAGAGAATCCTTCGTCTTGTGAATGGGGAGAAATAACAGAAAAACATACACGCTTATTAGAAAAGGAGATTATTGCTAATCCAGCTTTTTGGATTTGGTCACACAAACGATGGAAACGAGAAGTTCCAAAAAATTTAACACTACTCAAGAAAGAACAACATGATAAATTCAACACGACTTTTAAGTCTTAGTGTCTTCGTTTTGAGCTATTTATCTGCTCAATCCCAAGAAAGCAAGTTTCAAAAGAAGAATGCACGAGATTCCGTGATCTTGAGCTATTCCACTTTAAATTGTAATTCAAGAAGCTTAATCGTGAAAGAGAGTATACTTTATGCTGCGAATTCCACTGGCGCTTTGTATGCTTACGATTTGAATACAGGAAAATCGACAAACTTGATGGAAAACAAAAAGTTTGAAGAAATGCGTGATATCGAATTTGTTGGTGACACCCTTTACGGTATGCAAAGTGGTTCATACGGCGTATTAGCGCGATTGGTTGATGCAAAGTTTGAATCTTACATTGTTGCTCGAAAAAATATTTGGTACAAAGTATTTTTAGACGGAATGGATTTCTATAACAACACTGGTTTTATCATGGGAGATCCTGTTGACGGATTTTTCACCCTTTCTTATTCTGATGATGGTGGGAAAAATTGGATGCCATGTGAAGGAAAAGTAGCAGCAAATAAAGGTGAAGCTGGATTTGCCGCAAGTGGAACAAATGTTCAAGTATTAAATGATAGTACGTTCATCTTTGTTTCAGGAGGCTTAAAAAGTCGTTTTTTTAAATCAACTGACAAAGGAAAGACGTGGGTTTCCACATCTCTTCCCTATTTAACAAACGAATCAAGTGGTGCATTTTCAATTCATATGCTCAATGAAAAAGAAGGAGTTATTGTAGGCGGAGATTGGGCAAATCCAGACATGAATTTAAATACGGCTTTCTTTACAAATGACGGTGGTGAATTTTGGGAAAACGCTGAAAAACAACCAAGGGGTTATCGCTCATGTGTGATTCAAGCAAAAAACGCAATGTATGCAGCAGGTACGAACGGCATTGACATTTCATTTGATAAAGGTGAAACATGGATTCCTTTTGCCGATGGTAATTATTTAGCACTTACAGCCGATGATAAACATTTGTACGCGAGCATGTTGAAAGGGAAAGTTAGGGTTTTTGAATTAGTTTTGAGGCGTTAGGCGTTAGGCATTAGAAATTAGAAATTAGAGACTAGAAATTAGAGCTAGAAGTTAGAGTTAGAAGCTAGGGATTAGAGAATTGAGCTGGCCGCGATGTGCTGAGCTTGTCGAAGTAAGTGTTCAGACGCGGCTGAACCTATCGAGGTTGGCGAAAAAGAACCATTATGATTATAGAGAAGGTTTACGAAAAGGTTAAAAAGCAATTTGAGACGGATACCACGGGTCACGATTGGCATCATATTCAGCGAGTGGTGGATGTTGCACTTTATATTCAGGAAAAAGAAGGTGGTGATCGTGAAATAATTGAATTAGCAGCGCTTTTGCATGATATTTCTGATCATAAATTGAATGGTGGGAAATTGAATCACGGCGGTGAGGTGGCAACTGAAATATTGAATGAATTGGGATTTCCATCTGATAAAACGCAATTAATCGCTTCAATTGTTGATGGTGTTTCATACAAAGGCGCTGGTGTTGCTGATAAAATGGATACCATTGAAGGAAAAATTGTTCAGGATGCCGATCGATTAGATGCCATCGGTGCAATTGGTATTGCAAGAGCATTTGCATATGGTGGACATAAAAATCGCCCTTTGTATATTCCTGAAAGCAACCCTGAAATGCATGATTCTTTTGAAACATATGCTAATTCAAAGAGCCACACAATTAATCACTTTTACGAAAAATTATTACTTTTAAAAGATAGACTGCACACAAACACAGCAAAATCCATCGGACAACAGCGACATGATTTTATGGTGCAGTATTTAGAACAGTTTTACAACGAATGGAATACAAAAATTGAACAAACGCATGAATGATCATTACGCATTAGGAATTGATATCGGTGGCACCTCCACTGAGTACGGATTGGTATCACAGGATGGAGACATAATTTACGAAAAAGATGTTCCCACCAAAGATTTTCCCGAACCGCAGCAACTAATTGATGCTATTCACGCTGATTTATTGAAAGAGGGATACATCGACACTATTTTAGGAATCGGAATTGGTGCCCCGAATGGAAACTATTTCACGGGACATATCGAGTACGCTCCAAATTTACTTTGGAAAGGAATCATTCCATTAGCAGAAATGTTTGAAGCAAAATTCCACAAACCAACGATTCTTACAAACGATGCGAATGCGGCAGCCATGGGAGAAATGATCTTCGGAAATGCGCGCGACTTAAAGGATTTTGTATCTATTACTCTCGGCACGGGTGTTGGCAGCGGAGTTGTCGTAAATGGTGAAATGGTATATGGTCACGATGGATTTGCTGGTGAATATGGCCATATTCGAATCATTCCCAACGGACGGTTGTGTGGTTGCACGCGCAGAGGTTGTTTGGAAACCTACTGCTCATCAACAGGTGTTGTTCGAAGCATTAGCGAATTAGATTCTGAAAACAAGTCCATTTCTGCCTTATTACAAATGGAAAAACCGAGTGCAAAGGATGTATTTGACTGGGCAGATCGCGGTGATTTATTCGCAAAAGAGATTGTGGAGTTTACGGCGGAAACCTTGGGCTCTGCCCTAGCCGATTACGCTTGTTTCTCTAGTCCAAAAGCTTATGTTTTATTCGGTGGAATTGCGCAACATGGAGGTGATTTTGCAACCAAGGTTAAACACTATATGGAAGAAAATTTGTTAATTATTTTCAAAAACAAGATTGAAATTCGTGTTTCTTACCTACACGATAAAAATGCAGCTGTTCTAGGCTCTGCAGCGCAATTATTCTGGAATGCTCTAAAAAAATAATATGATAAAAAATCTGACGGTTTTATCGTTCGTCTTTGGCACATTAACTCTAATTGCACAAAATACTTCTGTTGATCAACTTTCGAAAGGACAAGAAATTCGCAAGAAATACATCGTAGGAGATGTTACAACAGGACAGTATGCTGCGTCTAAAAGTTTATATGTCGATCCGTTTATCGGAACCGGTGGCCATGGCCATACTTTCCCAGGCGCTACTGCCCCATTCGGAATGATGCAGTTGGGTCCAGATACTCGCTATGACGGTTGGGACGGTTGTGGAGGATATCACTATTCAGATTCTGTTATTTATGGTTTTAGTCACACGCATTTGAGTGGAACCGGCGTTCCTGATTACTGTGATTTATTATTGGTTCCTCAAAATGGAACTCCAAAAACTACTCCTGGGTACAAAGATCCAAAAGGATATGGTGATTTCTTTTCACATGAACAAGAAAATGCCTCACCTGGATTTTACGAAGTTAAACTGTTGAATCAGCAGATAAATGTGCGTTTAACGACAAGTAAACGAGCAGGAATGCATGAATATACATTTCTGAATAAAAAAGGAAAGAAATTCATCTTGATAGATTTAGATCATCGTGATCGTTTACTTTCTCAAGGAATGAAAATTCATTCGAAGCAAACGATTTCTGGGCACCGCGTTTCTGAAGCATGGGCATCTAATCAGCATTTTTACTTTCACTTAGAATTATCCGTTCCATTTGAAAAGTCGCGAGTAGTTAATAAAGATGGACAACATAAATTGTTATTGACGTTCCCTTCTGATACTGAGAAAATATTGGTAAAAGTGGGAATGTCAGCAGTGAGCGAAGATGGGGCAAAGAACAATTTAATAACGGAAATTACAGATTGGGATTTTAATGCGCTTCGTGCCCAAACTGTTAAAGCATGGGATATCGAATTAGGTAAAATTGATTTTCAGTCGGCAGACAAGAAAACCATGATTAATTTCTATTCAGCTTTATACCACACGTTTATCCAACCGAATATTTTCAACGATGTCTCAGGAGAATACCGTGGCAGAGATAATCAAATCCATAAAATATCAGATGGTGAAGAACAATATACCGTTTTTTCTTTGTGGGATACCTACAGAGCTGCTCATCCTTTATACACCTTAATTCAGCAGAAAAGAACAAACAGTTTCATTCATACGTTCTTGCGTCAATACGAACAAGGTGGTGATTTACCCGTATGGGAATTAGCAGGTAATGAAACTGAATGTATGATTGGTTATCACAGTGCTTCAGTTATTGCAGACGCTTATAACAAAGGCATCCGTGACTTCGATGCCGAAAAAGCTTTAAGCGCGATGGTTGCCACCTCTAATTTTGATGAATTCGGTAAACGATTTTTCCGAAACAATGGATTTATCAGTTCTGGTGATGAACCTGAATCCGTTTCCAAGACCTTGGAATATGCGTATGATGATTTTTGTATCGCCAAGATGGCAACAGACATGGGGAAAATGGATGTTTACCAAAAATATTACAAAAGCGCCTTGAATTTCATCAATGTTCATGATCCAAAAACTGGTTTTATGCGAGCAAGACGCAATGGTTTGTGGTATTCGCCATTCGATCCTTCTGAAGTGAATTTCAATTATACAGAAGCCAATAGCTGGCAATATTCCTTGTATGCACCTCATGCAATTGATGTACTTAGTGAAATGATGGGTGGAAAAGATTCCTTGGAACATTGGTTAGATCGTTTGTTCACGACTGAAATGGAGCTTTCCGGCAGACATCAAGTTGATATTACCGGACTAATCGGTCAATACGCACATGGAAATGAACCTTCTCACCACATGGCTTATCTCTACAATTACACGAATGCTCCGCATAAAACTTCGAAGTATGTAGATCAGATTTTCAAGGAAATGTACAATAACACGCCTGATGGCTTATCCGGAAACGAGGATTGTGGACAAATGTCCGCTTGGTATGTTTTAAGTTCAATGGGACTTTATCAAGTGACTCCAGGTCACGCATGGTACGATTTCGGTCGACCACTTATGAATGAAGCAACACTTTATTTAGAAAATGGTAAAAAATTAAAAATCAGAGTATTGAATAACAATTCAGAGAACATGTATATTCAATCTATTACTTGGAATGGTAAACCATGGTTAATGAATGAAATCGCTCATTCTACTATTTGGCAAGGCGGAGAATTAGTTTTTACAATGGGCTCCAAACCTTCTACTGAGAAAAGGACTTGCAGCTATAGTGCAATGGCAAAAACTAATTTGATTCAATTTTCTTTTGTACCTTCTCCTTATTTCACCAACGAACAACGAATTTTTGAAGAAACGATTGATGTTGAACTTGATAACTTAAAGGCAATGAATCATGAAGAAATTACACTTCAATATCGTTATTTGAGTGATACCTCACAAATTCTTACATATACGAAACCCATTCAAATTGATAAAAGCGAGGTCATTGAAGCTCGTCAAATGAATATCATTGGTCCATTAAGTCCCAACCAGATGCCTAGTTTTTCTTGGCTTTACAGTCCGTGGGTAAAAGCTGAATTTATCAAACGAGATAAAGAGGTTAGTTTAGAATTGAAAAGCACCTATTCTCCTCAATACGCAGCAG
>JAIOZF010000093.1 GCA_021740745.1 Crocinitomicaceae bacterium
GCCATTCCTTCGTTGAAGACTTTACCGGGAACAGAAATAAAAGTTACCCCTGAAAGCGAAGCGCCAATCATTCCAAAAGCAACGAGATACCAAGGACTTTGTTTATTTCCTGTAAAGAAGGTTGTTGAATCGGCATTTCTAGAGGTGAGAAACGAAATAAGTATCAGAACTCCAAAATACGAAACGAGTATTGCAATGATTAAACCAGCGCTCATAGTAAAAATTGAGGGATGAAATTACGATTATTTGTTTAGAGCCAAAGAAAAAATGACTAGAATTCCGTTACTTTTTTGTCGAATGGAATTTTATCTTTGTATTTAAATTTTTAGACCATGGATGTTGTTTTGCAAATTGCCTTGATTATTTTTCCTGCCGGAGCCGTTTTATTAACGACAATTTTCTTTTTGAGAAAAGAAACGAATAAAGAAGTTCGAATCGCACAGATTGAATTAAAGAAACAACGTCAAGAATATTTTTTACCGAATCGTGTGGAAGCATACCAGCGTGCGTTGTTGTTGATGGAGCGTATTCACCCTGGAAGTTTAGTTATGCGATTACACAATGCTGGTTTACCTGCAAAAGCATTACAAGCTGAGTTTCTTAAAGCTATTCGTGAGGAATATGACCACAATGTCGCACAGCAATTATTCATCTCCCCCCTCGCATGGCAGATGGTGAAAGATTCCAAAGAGGAAACGATTAAGATCATCAACATCGCTGGTAATCAAATGCAAGCAACTTCAACAGGAATTGATTTATCTTCAAAGATTTTCGAAATCGTTGCAGAAATTGGTCAATTACCTACCGAAATTACGGTTGAATATTTGAAGAAGGAATTGCAGGAATTGTTCTGAATTTGAAAAATTTGAAGATTCAAAAATTTGAAGATTTGAAAATTTGAAGATTCGAATATTTGTGCTTCATCAAGCAAAAAAATTCATAAATAATTCCCTTTGGTCATTGAATCCTTAGGATTTCATAATTCATCCTTCGACAAGCTCAGGAACCATTATTCATAATTCAAACCAACACAATTCGTAGATCGTCGATTTCAATGATGTCTCCGGGAATCAATTTGGCTCTTTTGCGCATTTCTACTTCACCATTCCGAATAACTTCGCCTTCTTCAACAATGAATTTAGCGTGACCTCCAGTTGAGGCAATCCCCAATGCTTTTAACAATTGGATTAATTCAATATAGTCCCCTTCAATCTTAAATTCTTGTTTCATTTTCTATTTGTTTGCCTTAAAGGACTTGTATAATAAATCTGCGGCGTGGAAAGAGCTCAGTTCACCTTGATAAACTTTATTTTCCAATTCTTGTAGTTCATTTGTAAAGTGCGAATTCCCGAAAAAATCATTCAAGATCATTTCTTTAATTGTTTCTCGCAACCAATATTTATCTTGAATTCGACGGTGATTTTCAAACCATCCATTTGTGCTTGTTAAGTTCAAATACGATTCAATTGTATCAGCGACTTTATCAATATTTTCATTTGTATATGCACTGCAGGTAAATGATGGTGCAATCCAATTACTATCTTTTGGTGGAAATAAATGCAAGGCATTCGCATATTCGCGGCTTGCCATCTGTGCTTTCTTTTGATTATCACCGTCTGCTTTGGTAATCACTAAGGCATCAGCCATTTCCATTATCCCTCGTTTTATCCCTTGTAGTTCGTCACCTGCTCCAGAAAGCATCAACAATAAGAAAAAATCAACCATTGAATGGACTAATGTTTCTGACTGTCCGACTCCAACTGTTTCAATTAGAATTCGGTCATAACCGGCAGCTTCGCATAAAAAAATACTTTCTCGGGTTTTTCTAGCGACTCCACCAAGTGTGACTCCGGCTGCAGAAGGACGAATAAACACCTCTTCCATAACCGATAATTCATTCATACGAGTTTTATCACCTAAGATACTTCCTCCACTTGCTGAACTTGAAGGATCAATTGCTAAAACCGCTACTTTGTGTCCTTTCGCAACCAATTCTTTTCCAAAAGACTCAATGAATGTACTTTTTCCAACTCCAGGGACGCCTGTAATACCAATTCGCATAGATTTACCTGTATGAGGCAAACATTTTTGGATTAATTCATTGGCTAAACCACGATCTGTTTCAAGCGAACTTTCTAATAAGGTGATACATGAACTCAATGCTTCGCGTTTCCCTGATAATAGATCATTGAATAATCCATCAGCAGTCCGCTGCGATTTTCGCTGTTTACGTTTATTTAGCCAATTGTCTAAATGTTCTTGATCCATCGAAACAAAGGTAGGAAAGTTTTGAATACAAGTCTGACCGCAATTTTATTTACAATCTTCCAGCAACTTAAAACTTATAGCTTAATCCCATACTTGGTAAAATTGGGAATTGATAGATTTGCTCACCTGTTACGCGATTTACGTAGAAAATATTATTTCGATCGTACACATTGGTAACACTCGCAACAATTTCCAATACATCCTTGTTTTTGAAATTAAATTGTTTCTTTAAGGTAATATCTAAACGGTGGTAAGAAGGCAGACGCTGACTGTTGAATTTCCCTAACAAAGTTGAAACTGTTGTCGGATTCGTAGTTGTGTAATCGGTTGTAACACCCCCAGAGAAATTTTCTCCTTGGTAGAAACCAGCAGTTGGAGTAAATGGTAAACCTGAACCAAGATTCCATCGTATATTCAATTCAATATCTTTGTTCTTTCCAAACATGTAACTTCCAACTAAGTTGATATTGTGTCTACGGTCAAACACTGGGAAATATTCTTGAAAACCATCCCAACGTGTTGAATATCCATATGAATAAACTCCCCATAAGAACAAGCGATCTTTGCTGTATTTTACTAATAAGTCTGCTCCATAAGATTCTCCTGATTCTAGGATAAAATCTTTTTTAAACACATCATCAATTTGAGAGAATTGGGCGATATCATCATAAAGTTTATTTTGGTTAATATTACTCAACTGAGAGAAATACTTGTAATAACCTTCAAGATTTACACTAATATGTTTGGTTAAATCGTATTCAAATCCAAGAATTGCATGCCAAGCATATTGCAAACCATTTTTCGTGTTCTTTACCTGTTGAAATTGATTCACAAATGTTTCTTGCACATTCGATGGTGCAGATAATAATCCATTGAATAAATTCACAATGTCCTTATCAGATGACGCAGAGGTAAAGTTTTGGGAGAAGCGTCCACCTGAGAATTTTAAACGTAGTTTTTCAGTTGCATTGTATTTCAAACCTAAACGAGGTTCTGGCGAAATCGTAGATAACGATGCATAAACCTGCACACGAATGCTTGGTTGAATAACCCAACGTCCGCGAATTAAGCGATAGTTAAAATACGTTCCAATTTCAGTGGTAAAGTTGTTCGCTTCAATT
The DNA here is from genome assembly GCA_021740745.1 of Crocinitomicaceae bacterium. Classification (GTDB taxonomy): domain Bacteria; phylum Bacteroidota; class Bacteroidia; order Flavobacteriales_D; family Crocinitomicaceae; genus M0103. The sequence continues at coordinate 3,390 of JAIOZF010000093.1, forward strand.
TTTCTTTTTGCTTCATTATAGGTTACAAAGGAAGTATTGAAACCACTAAAGTTGATTCCGTAATTCATTTCACTTTCGTTCTTCAAAAAATACGTAAAGTCAAAACCCAAATCAAAACCACCAATTTTAGAGAAACGAGCCTCTTGACCTATCTCCGAAAAAGTTGTTTCGAAACTGCTACCGTTCACATGCCCTTTAATAAAAATTGGTGAGCTACTCGGAACTAATAAGAAGTTCATTCCACCTCCAGATGCTTTCCAATTCAAATCTGCTACTGAAAAATTCGCACTGTCTCTATTGTGAAAGCCAAAAGCAGAGAACTTAGAACCACCGTCACTATTAAACGTCAATTTACCGTACAAATCTGTGAAATTAAACGGCAAACCATTCCCATCATTAATTCCAGGATAAAGTGACTTTGAAGTGTAATCTAATAAACTATGTTTTGCAGAAAAGATATATGAACCAGGACTTGAAGAGCCATCTTTTGGTTTTGAAAGCGGTCCCTCTAAAACAGCCTTCGCTAAAAAGGGCGATGCAGAAACTTTACCTCCAAATTGTTTACGGTTTCCGTCTTTATATGAAATATCCATGATTGATGAAATACGACCACCATACTTTGCATCAAAACCACCCGTATAAATGTCGACATTCTTAACAAGTTCAGTTTCAAAAATCGAGAAGAATCCGATTGAATGGAAAGGATTATAAATCGTCATTCCGTCTAATAATATTTTGTTCTGTATTGGTGTACCTCCACGCACATACAATTGTCCACCTTGGTCACCTGTTGTTACAACACCCGGAGTAACACTAAACGCCCCTACAATATCATTTTCGGCACCTACACTTGGAATTCTTTCTAGTCCTTTTTTGTCTAATTTCAACTGAGAAATCTGCACCTCATTTTTCTTAATTTTCGAGTCTGCACTAACGTTAACCTCATCAAATTCCTTAACGCCTGTTGATTTTTCTAATTCAAATTTCAAATCCAAAATTCCTTTTTCAACAGCAACTTCGATGTTTCTAGTTATCGTATTGTATGAGAAATTCTCCACTTTAAGAATGTACTTCCCTTTGGATACTTTAGAAATTGAGAAAAAACCGTTAACATCCGTTAAGCCTCCAGAAACAATAGCACTGTCACTGGCACTCAATAATTTGACTTTCTCAAAAGCCATTGGCTCACCATTCGCTTTTTCATAGATAAAACCTCGAATTGTATAATCCTGAGAAAGAGCGTATTGACATGATATAATAAGCAAGAGAGAGCTTAATGTTAAGGTAAAGCGCATAAGTATAGTTCTAATTTGGATTCGAATATAAGTTATTCCAATGAAATGATGAATTTTTAAAGTGAAAACAATCTAAAAGGTAAAGATTATTGAGTTAAATGTTTTCCTACTTTAACTTCTTTTTGGCTGCGTCCCAGAAAACATCCATTTCTGCTAAATTCATGGTCTGTATTGATTTATTCTCAGCATGAATCATTTCCTCCATTAATTGAAAACGATTGATAAACTTATTATTAGTGAGCGACAGTGCGTTCTCAGGATTCACATCAACAAAACGTGCATAATTGATAAGGGAAAACAACAAATCACCAAATTCTTCCTCTTTCTTATCGCTCTTCAACCTCACTTCATCATGGAACTCATTTAATTCTTCTTGTACTTTCGCCCAAACATCATCGATATTGTCCCAATCGAATCCAATTCCTTTCACTTTTTCTTGAATTCGCGCTGCTTTCACTAATGCTGGCAATGAACTTGGAACACCCTCTAAGACAGATTTTTTTCCCTCCTTCAGTTTTAACTTTTCCCAATTTCTTTTCACTTCCTCTTCCGTTTCAGCTTTGGTGTCGCCATAAATATGAGGATGTCGGTAGACTAACTTGTCACAAATAGCCGTCAAAACAGAAGTTACATCAAAGGCATTTTGTTCAGAACCTATCTTACAATAGAATACCATGTGCAACATTAAATCACCAATTTCGCCTTTGAGTGAATCCAAATCATTTTTTGTAATCGCATCAGCCAATTCGTATGTTTCTTCGATTGTAAGGTGACGGAGAGACTCTAAGGTTTGCTTTTGATCCCATGGACACTTTTCACGCAAGTCATCCATAATATTTAAAAGTCGCTCAAATGCTGCTAATCTTGGATCCATTTTTCTTTTTAATCAAAAGTATAATTTTTTCTACAGTACACTGAGATTGTTTATTTTTGTTTCTGTGAAAAAGTTACTTGCTACACTCTTCGTTTTTTCAGTTTTTTCATTTGTGAATGCGCAAAGCAAGCATGAATGGGGAATTGAAAGTAGATTCAAAAGTGGTTTTTTAGCTGCACACAGAGGCGTTATGGGCCATTTAACTACCGAACATGCCTTTGCTGGAGAATTGAGTTTCTTCATTCAGACAAAAGGAAAAAAACAATGGCATTCAGTCTGTAATTTCCCTACCGTTGGTGGAACGCTTTTTGGCGGAACCGCAGGAAATATGAAAGTTTTAGGTTCAATGTGGGGAGCGTATGCCTTTATTGAGTTTCCTTTTATAAAAAGCAAGTGGTATGAATTTTCAGGGAAATTTGGAAGCGGACTTGGATATGTAACTAAAGTCTTCAACTATGAAAACAACCCGAAAAATGTAGCGATGAGTTCACACATGAATACAATTGTGAGCTTTGGTGTTAAAAGTCGCTTTAAATTTGGAAAAAATAGCGTGACTTTAGGTTTAGATATGACGCATTTTAGTAATGCCGCCTCTAAAGTACCCAACCTAGGAATAAACATGCCTTACTTGTCTCTTGGTTATTCAAGAATGATTCATTTAACACAAATGGATTCTATTCCCACAGCAAACAAATTACCTTTCAAAAAATGGCTTTTCAATTTCACAGCCATCGGATCGATGAAAGAAATGTTTCCTACAGGAGGGAAGAAATATGCAGTTTATGCATTGAGTTCAAGTGCAAGATGGTTTGCAAAACCGAAGGTAGGAATGGAGTTTGGGCTCGATTTAATTTCAAAGCAAGCAATTTTAGACTATCGCCCTGAAGTTGAGAAAACACAATGGGATATTTTTCAAATTGGCATATTTGGTGCTTATTTGGTTCCACTAGATCGTTTTCATTTTGGCATTGGAATGGGGGTTTACGTAAAAGATAAGTTCCAACCTGAGGATGCTCTTTACCACCGAATTTCTTTGCGCTATTATTTAGACAATGGATTGAATTTTAATATTGGATTGAAATCACATTGGGCACGCGCAGATTATGCCGAATGGGGATTGGGTTACACAATAAATTACAAGCGATGAGAATAATCTTACTGTCATTCCTGCTCATATTCGTTTCTTGTAAAAAACAGGAAAATCGGGCGTGTTTTAAAACAGCAGGCGATGATTCAAGTGTTGAATTGTTGGTGGATTCATTCGATAAATTGTATTTAAAAGAACACATGGAATTTGTGCTGGTTCAAGATACAGTTGAGAAAATTGTTATCACGGGAGGAAAAAATCTTTTAAACTTCATTGATGCGAAGGTAATTGAAGGTCGACTTGAAATTTACAATACAAATAAATGCTCTTTTCTGAGATCCTATAAAAAGAAAGTCAAAGTTGAAATTCATTTTATAAAGCTCATTAACATTCACTATGAAGGAACAGAAACGCTGATTAATGAAGGAACCCTTCAATTAAATTGGCTTACAGTTTTAATTCGAGATGGCGCCGGACCTGTAAAATTGAACTTTAACGCCAACACTATTTATACAACAGTTGCGCACGGATGGGGAGATTTCACGTATTCAGGAAATGTAAATTATGCCAATTTCAATGTGCGAAGTAATGGCTACTGTGATACATACGGACTCAATATAAATGACTCTATTACCGTGATTTCTAATACACCAGGTACTTCAAAAGTGAATGCAAATGGAGCACAGTTAAGAGCAGAAATCAATGGGTCGGGAGATATTTGGTACAAAGGAATCCCAACCGGATCACCAATTGTTTATCAATACGGTACTGGAGAAGTAGTTTCGAAGAATTAACAAATTAAGCTTTACACAAATCGCGATTATTAATAGAAAGCCTTAATTTTGTAAAAAACAACCTTCAAATGGCAGAAGTACTCCTTACAATCGGTTTATTGGCACTCGCGGTGGGTGGAATCGCTATAAAGATCTTAGTGAAGAAAGATGGAAAATTTTCTGGAACTTGTTCAAGTAACAATCCATTGCTTCAGAAGGAAGGTGCTGTTTGTGGACTTTGCGGTGCGAAGCCTGAAGAACAATGTAAATCTTAAAGACCTCTTTTCAATTGCATTAAGATTTTGAATGCTTTATCTACAAAGTCTTGCTTTACGACGATTGTAAATTCATTTGAAGTAGATACTAATTCTACAATATTAATACCTTCCCACGCTAAATGCTTCAGAATGTAGTAATAGATTCCATATATTTCTGTGTTCACACTTGGTAATTTAACCGTAACTGAAGCCAAGTCAGTTGAATGTGATTTCAATTTTTCATTTTTAAACAAACGCTTAATCATATCATCATGATGTGAACTGACGATAAATGTTGTTTCTGTAACTCCTTTACAAATTGTAAAAAATGAATCATTTTCCTTATTTATTTCATGGACGAGTTCAGCCTGCTTCGTTTTTAAACTTTCTGAATTTTCATAAGTGATATCACTCAAATTGCTCCTTACAAGAAAATCACCTAAATCACCCATTACATTAGTGATTTTCACGTTCAAACGATGGTATAAGCCAGGAGTCATTCTTTTAATTGCCATCACAATTGCCCCTTCTTTAACCTCAGACCCAATGATTTCCTCAATTTCGGGCTTTAATTTTCTTGCCAAGGCCGAAATATTGATTAATTCATCCGTCATTGCTTCGCGCAAAAAGGGACTTTTATTAATTAATTCTTCGGTGATCTTTCCAATTGAGTTCATAGCTTTACTTTAAAGAAGTGTAATTTTAGCAAAAAAGATTGTGAATAAATGAAGAAAATTTTAAGATTTTAACAATCAAGCTGTTTTTCTGCTAATTCTCGGGATTTAGATTGTACATGAAAAAGCGCAATTTGAAGCTGTTCTTCTTGAGTAAGTTGCGAATTATCTAATACAATCGCGTCCGCTGTTTGAACTAAAGGACTTTCAATACGATTGGAGTCAATCTCATCTCTTTCCAGTAAGTTGCGCTTTGTATCTTCGAATGTCGTAATAATTCCCTTTTCGCTCAACTCTTTAAAACGTCTCATTGCACGAACATCTGGATTAGCCGTTACAAAAAGTTTTACTTCAGCATCTGGAAATACAACAGAACCGATATCTCTACCATCCATCACAATTCCCCCATTTTCTCCAATTTTCTGTTGTTCTTCGACTAATTTAACACGGACACTTCTTAAGGTGGCTATTTGTGAAACAACTGCAGCAACTTCAGGAGTTCGAATTTCTTGTTCAACATTTTCATTGTTTAACAATAATTCCTGGATTCTCGTTTCTGGGTTGTAATAGAAATCCAATTGAATGTTTGGCAAGTGATTTTCAATTTCACTCACATTCGGAATAGCATTAACGATTAAACCATTTCTAAGGCAGTATAAGGCTACACCTCGATACATTGCACCACTATCCACAAAAGTATAATTGAGTTCATTCGCCATCGCCTTTGCGAGTGTACTTTTCCCACAAGAAGAATATCCATCAATAGCGATTGTTAATTGTTTTTGAAAACTCATAAGACGAAAGTACAGAAAGTTAAGCACAAAAAAAAGGGAGCCGAAGCTCCCTCTTGTAAAATTGTGATTCTAAGATTAGAATCTCCATCCTAAACGGAAGTTTCCGATGAAGTTGTTTCCAAATCCTGAAGATTTTGCTTCGTTAGAAGTGTTCGTTACAGTAACACCAACATTAGTTATAGCATCAGTTCCTTCTTTAACTGTTGTAGCACCAAATCCTAAACCTAACTCCATACCTAAGTAGAAGTTTTCAGCGAAATAGTAATCAGCACCTGCTACTAAATTAACTCCGAAAGTAGATGTTTTTGCTTCAATAGAACGTGAATAATCTGCTTGGTAAAAACCAACTGTTGCTGCTTCGTTATAATTTGACCATTCAGCAGTTTGACTTCCGCTTCCAATCACGATATCTAAACCTGCATATGGAGAAAGACGATCTGTACCAGCGAAATGGTATTCACCACCAATTGCTACATTAAAACCTCCATTCTTTGTTACACTTGATCCAGCTGCTCCTGAATTGTCAAGTTCATTCTCAAATACATTTTTTGTTTGAGACGTATTTGCAATTCCTAATGTTAAACGAGCTGCGATGTTGTCAGCAACGAAATAACGGAAACGGATTGTTGGTGCATTAAAAGATAATGTTGATGCATTGAATCCTAACTGACCTTCTAAAGAGAAAGGAGAATCAGTTGTTGCTTTTTGAGCAAATGTTGATCCTGTCAACGCGATGGCTCCTACTAAAATAGCTAACTTTTTCATAAAACTTAATTTGTTATGGTTTGAGCAAATGTACTTGGATATACCTCAAAAGGTTACAAAAAAAAACAAACAATCTTCAGTTAATAACTCGATAAAATTCCA
>JAIOZF010000017.1 GCA_021740745.1 Crocinitomicaceae bacterium
CAATGTGCGTATGTTGGAAATTATCGCACGTGCTGTTCGGGAAATGAGTGAAGGTGAATTGCTTCAACTTGAAAAAGCACGAAAATTAGACATAACGGAGGAAATCTATTTTGAAGTTATCCGTCAAAAAACCGCTTCGTTAATTGCTACTTGTTGTGAATCGGCGGCAGTTTCGGTTGACAGAGAAGACTTTGCTCCAACGATGCGTCAATTTGGCGAATTGGTTGGACTAGCTTTCCAAATTAAGGATGATATTTTCGATTATGGTACACCCGAAAATATTGGAAAACCAACAGGTATTGATATTCGTGAACGAAAGATGACGCTGCCGCTAATTTACGCGCTGAATACGTGTTCTATTGAAGTGAAACGCGAACTCATCAACATTGTGAAAAATCACAATGAAAATCCGAAGAAAGTTGACCGTGCAATTGAATTAGTTATTGCAGCTGGCGGAATTACCTATGCTCATTCAAAAATGATGGAGTTGGCAAATCAAGCTCTTCAATTATTGGAACCAATTCCAGATTCTGAAGCAAAAAGAGCCATTATCGGCTTGGTTGAATACACTACACAACGCGAAAAATAATTACACATGAAATATCTAGTCCTGTTTATACTTTGTATTGGAATGGTTGCTTGTTCTTCAACCGAAGAAGATGTTGTAAAAAAACCTAAAGAAGAGCAATTGGTTGAAATCAAAGATGGAATTTATACTGAATGGTATCCAGGCAAAAAACAAATAAAATACCGCGGTTCACAAGATGCTTCTAATCGTCGTGATGGTAAATGGATGTTCTATTCTGAAACTGGTTTGGAATTGTCTTTTACCATGTATAAAAATGGTTTAAAAGAAGGATTTACAGTTGTGAAATATCCGAATGGAGTATTGCGATACAGAGGTGAATACATGAATGATCAGATGGTAGGCATTTGGACAACATACGATGAAAAAGGAGAGGTTGCAACGGAAAAGGATTACGGTTACCCAACAAAATAATGTCTAAAATACCTCCACATATCATTGATGACATCATGCAAGCTTCCCGAATTGAGGAAGTAATTGGTGAATTCGTCAGTTTGAAACGTGCAGGTTCAAGTTTGAAAGGTTTAAGTCCTTTTACAGATGAGAAAACACCCTCGTTTGTTGTGTCTCCAGCTAAACAAATTTTCAAGTGTTTTTCAACTGGAAAAGGTGGAACTGTTGTAAGTTTCTTAATGGAAAAGGAACACTTTTCTTATCCAGAAGCCCTGCGCTGGTTAGCCGATAGATATGGGATTCAACTTCCTGAAGAAAAACCTGCAACTGCTGAAGAGCTCGCTTCAATAACTGAACGTGAAAGTTTAAATATCATCAATGATTTTGCGCGTGACCACTTCATGCATAATTTGCACGAATCGGACGAAGGCAAAGCCGTTGCGCTATCCTATTTTGAAGAACGTGGATTTCGAAGAGATATCATTCAAAAATTTCAATTGGGATACTGTTTGAATACAGGAACAGATTTCACTACACATGCTCTTGAAAAAGGATATAAGCTAGAGTATTTAGAAAAAGTTGGACTTGTAAAAACCAAGGAAGATCGCCATTTTGACTTTTTTAGAGGCAGGGTAATGTTTCCCATCCACAGTGTTACTGGTCGCGTTTTAGGTTTTGGTGGACGAACACTATTTACTGATAAAAAAGTTGCTAAATATTTCAATTCACCTGAAAGTATTATCTACAATAAGAGTGAAATCTTATATGGTTTGTATTACTCCAAAGGTGATATTATCAAGTATGACAATTGTTTCTTATGCGAAGGATACACGGATGTGATTTCGATGTACCAAGCTGGAATTCAGAATGTCGTTTCATCATCTGGTACTTCGTTAACGAAAGAACAGATTAAGTTAATTCGTCGCTACACCTCCAACATTACAATTTTATATGATGGTGATGCCGCAGGTATTAAAGCCTCTTTCCGTGGAATTGATTTAATTTTAGAGGAAGGGATGAATGTAAAAGTGGTACTTTTTCCAGATGGAGAAGATCCAGATTCATATTCAAAAAAGGCCAGTACAACAGAACTAGAAAACTACATCAAAGAGCATACACAAGATTTCATTTCGTTCAAGGCAAATATCTTGATGAAAGATGGCGAAGAAGATCCACTTAAACGTGCTGAACTTATTCGTGAAATCGTTCACTCTGTTGCATTGATTCCAGATCAAATCACAAGAACCGTATACCAACAGCAAATTGCACAAACTTTTGGAATTGGTGAACACATTGTTACTAATGAGCTCAATAAACTCCGAAAGAACGTTGTTGCAAAACAACTGAACACACCAGAGATTAATGAAATTCCCATGGAAATTCAAATGGATCCGAGTGTTCAAACTCAAACAACTAAAAAACCGAGTATTCCTCCAGGGGAAGTCGCGCTAATCAGGGTCATGGTTAAATATGGCGTAAATGAGGTTCAAACAACCCAATTTACAGAGGGAGAAGAAACGAAAATAAAAACAAGTGTTTTGGAACTTGTTTGCCATGAATTAGATAAAGATGAATTGTATTTTTCGCATCCACTTTTTGCCAAAATTCATCAAATATTTGTGGATGGACTTTCCGAAAAAACACTGTATCCTTCCAGTTTTCTGAAAAAACAAGAAGATCAAGAAATTGTCCAATTTGTATCTGACTTAGAATCATTTAATCATGAGATAAGTCACCGCTGGTTTACCGATCACCACATTAGCACTCGTTCTGAAAGTGATGATTTGGAAGGTACTGTCATGCAAGCAATTTATAGTTTTAAGGCGATGAAAATTGAAGATCGTATTGATGAAATTCGCCTACGATTTAATGATGAAAATTTGGAAACAGAAGAAATGATGGAACTATTAGCGGAACAAATGGCGTATGAAAATGCCAAAATGAAAATCGCTGAGAAATTAGGACGAATAATTCTACGTTAATATGTTGAGCTACACACTTTTTAATCTAGGTCCCTACCATATTTGCCTTTGGAATATCATCTTCCTCTCCATAATTTTTGGGGTTGCTGTTCTGCTTCGTCGCATCATCCATAAATCACTAAAACGTTATTTAAAAAATGCGAATATTCGTTTGGAAGGTCGACGAGTTACATGGTTAAAATTACTTTCTCAAAGTGTCTATCTTCTTGCAACCTACATCGCTGTATTGAGCTTCAACATCAATAATGATGACGTCACTTTCGGTGATTTTTTGAATTTCAATTTAATTGAATCGAAGAAATTTACCATTAGCTTTTACCACATCATTGTTATAATTTTCATTTTCTTCTTAGCGCGTGTAGCTTTAAACCTTTCCATGCTCTTTATTTCTCGAAAATTCAGAAATAGTAAGAACTTTAATCCGGGAACAGAATTCATCTACATTCAAATTGCCAAATACATCATTTATGTTTTTGCCATTATCTCCAGTTTAAAAGCACTAGAAATAGATGTTTCCCTCTTAATCACAAGTTCGGTCGGACTATTTGTTGGTCTTGGACTTGGACTTCAGGACGTTTTCAAGGATATGATTTCAGGAGTTGTATTGTTGGTTGAGAGTAACGTTCGTGTAGGTGATGTTATTGAAATTTCAAATGGTGGAAAGACCGAAGCAATTGTTGCAAAAATCTTAAAAATCAATGTGCGCACAACACATATCGAAACACGTGATGGGAATGTGCTGATTATTCCCAATGCCAAATTAACGCAAGAATATGTTGAGAACTGGACACATGGAACTAATCTTTCCCGATTTAGAATTCCAGTTACAGTTGCATATGGTACGAATACTGAATTGGTTACACGGATACTAAAACAAGCAGCACTTAGTCATCCAAAAGTTAAAAAAACAGAACCCGTAATAGTTCGATTAGCACATTTTGGCGACAATGGATTAGAAATGGAATTAATATTCTGGGCAGACCAAAGTTGGGACATTCAGAATTACAAATCAGAAATTCGCTTCGAAGTTGACCGTTTGTTCAGAGAGTATAACATTACTGTTCCATATCCTCAGCGTGATATGCATATTGTAAACCAAGGCAATCACTTCTTTAACAATCCAACTGAAGGGTCAAAAGATCTTTAATACGTGCTTGTTGCTCCACCAATGTTTTCAATTGGATGCCAAGTCGTTTTCAATTCTAACGTGTCTGCAATCATATAGAGATCTTGTGCATCTGACTTTAACCAATCTTTTTGTTGATGAAATACACGTTTCACATTAACACTAGCATTTGATTGTAACTGTTGGAAAGCAGTTGCATCCACTCCCCCATAAACAACAGCATTAATATCCATGTGGGTTGATAAAGTATCATTCAATTCTTTATTTGTTCCAGTCAAAATATTGACAACACCACCGGGTACATCAGAAGAATTAAGCACTTCCGCAAATGTGATGGCGCACAACGGCAGTTTTTCAGAAGCGATGACTATACAAGCGTTTCCACCTGCAATGACAGGCATCACCAAGGAAACCAATCCAATCAATGATGAATCATTTGGAGCAACAATACCAACAACACCTGTTGGTTCGTGTACCGAAAAATTGAAATGTGAACTGGCCACTGGATTTACAGAGCTAAGAATCGCCGTAAACTTGTCACACCATCCTGCGTAATAAACGATACGGTCAATAGCTAAATCTACTTCTTGTTCTGCTTTCACTTTCGTTGACCCTTGAGCGATTAGTTCAGAAATGAATTGAGTTCTTCTCCCCTCCAACATTTCCGCAATACGGTAGAGAATTTGTCCTCGATTCATTGCAGCACGTTCTGACCAACCACCAAATGCTTTTCGAGCCGCCACAACCGCATTTCGAACATCCTTGCGCGACGAAAGACACATATTACCTAACAACTTACCTTTAGCATCCGAAACAGCATAATAACGTCCCGACTCCGTTCTTGGAAATTGTCCTCCAATATATATTTTATATGTCTTTAATACTTCCAATCTACTCATTTTAATGAATTGTAAATTATCAAATTTAAAATTTAAAAAAGGGGAAAACGCCCTAATTCATATTCCTCTTAGTTTTTAAGATAATTGCACTTAAATCTAGTTTTCAATTATCCAATTTTCAATTAAACCAATTTCACATAGGCATTTAATCCGTGTAATCCTCCCTCACGTCCAAATCCACTTTCTTTGTATCCACCGAAAGGTGATGTAGGGTCAAATTTATTATAGGTATTTGCCCAAACAACTCCCGCATTTAACTTAGTTGTCAAGTTAAATATTCGAGAACCTTTATCAGTCCAAACACCAGCTGCCAAACCAAAAGGAGTGTTGTTTGCCTTCTGAATCGCTTCATCCACTGTACGGAAGGTTTGAATAGTTAACACTGGACCAAATATTTCTTGTTGAACGATAACACTTGATTGTGCGACATTAATGAAAAGTGTAGGCGGACAAAAATGTCCTTTTGCAGGGATACTGCAAGCAGATTGATACATTTCTGTTCCCTCTTGCTTTCCAATTTCGATAAACTTATGAATCGTTTCAAGTTGTTCTTTTGAATTAATAGCTCCAACGTCCGTGTTTTTATCCATTGGATCACCAACATAAAGCGTATTTAAACGGTCTTTTAATTTGCGAATCACCAAATCAGCAACAGATTCTTGCACCAACAAGCGGGAACCTGCGCAGCAAACGTGGCCTTGATTAAAGAAAATTCCATTGATAATTCCTTCGACTGCTTGATCAATTGGCGCATCTTCAAAAACAATATTTGCAGACTTCCCACCTAATTCTAGGGTCAATTTCTTATTTGTGCCTGCGACAGCTTTTTGAATTATCTTTCCAACTGCTGTTGAACCAGTAAACGCAATTTTATCAACATCTTGATGATTAACGATTGCTGCTCCAGTATCTCCAAATCCAGTCACAATATTTACCACGCCCGGAGGCAAACCGCAATCATGAATGATTTCAGCCAATTTCAAAGCCGTTAACGGAGTTGTTTCTGCTGGTTTTAGCACTACCGTGTTCCCAGCAGCTAGTGCAGGTGCAATTTTCCATGCCGCCATCAGCAAAGGAAAATTCCACGGTATTATTTGTCCAGCAACACCGAGTGCCTCCACTTTTCTATTTGGAAAAGCGTATTCCAGTTTATCAGCCCATCCGGCATAATAAAAGAAATGATTGCACGCCAAAGGCACATCAATATCTCTCGATTCGCGAATTGTTTTTCCGCCATCTAAGGTTTCAATCACAGCAAATTCACGCGCTCTTTCTTGCATCATTCGCGCAATACGATAAATATATTTTGCACGTTCGGCCCCTGATAATTTTGACCAAACTTCTGTATATGCTTTTCGCGCAGCGGCTACAGCTAAATCAACATCCTTTTCATTCGCATGCGCCACCTCGGCTAAAACTTCTTCCGTAGCAGGATTTGTCGTTGGAAAATAATTCCCGGAAGAAGGCTTGACCCATTTTCCATTGATATATAAATCGTAACGTTCTTTTAATTGAATATGTGCTGTGCTTTCTGGAGATGGCGAATACGACCAATCCAAATTGTCAATTATTTTTTTCTTTGCTGCCATCTTAATCAATTGAAAAATAAGCTGATGATTGATAAATACCTGTTTCTTGCTTCATGATTTGCATCAACAGATCATTTGCTAAACTGCTCGCACCAAAACGGAACCATTCGTTTGTTAGCCATTTCGACCCTAATGTTTCGTTCACCATCACTAAATAGTGTAATGCTTGCTTTGCTGTTGAAATTCCCCCAGCCGGTTTCATACCAATCATCACTCCTGTGCGGTCGTAATGATCTTTAATTGCCATTAACATAGTGTATGTTACTTGCATTGTTGCTGCAGGTTGAACTTTACCAGTTGATGTTTTTATGAAATCTGCCCCTGCCATTATTGCTATATCACTTGCTCGTCGAACATTATCTAATGTCGCTAACTCCCCTGTTTCTAAAATCACTTTCAAACGTGCCTTACCGCAAGCTTCTTTAATTGCTGCAATCTCGTCATAGACAAAATTATACTCCCCCATTAGAAATTTGCCTCTTGAAATCACCATATCGATTTCATCAGCACCTTCTGAAACAGCGAATTTAGTATCCCGAAGTTTAACATCCATTGGTGCTTGTCCACTCGGGAAAGCTGTTGACACCGATGCTACTTTGACATTTGAGTTTTTCACTTCATTTTTGGCAATTTTCACCATAGAAGGATAAACACAAACAGCTGCAACAGCTTGTAGATCCTGCTGAACATCATGCAAATGCATTGCTTTGTAGCACATTTGCTTTACTTTACCCGGAGTATCTTTCCCTTCAAGTGTGGTTAAATCAATCATATTCAAAGCCATGCGTAGACCTTGTTTTTTAGATTCACCTTTAATACTTCGTGATTGAAATCGTTCAATTCGCTCTTCTACTCCTACCTTGTCAACGACAGGCGTATTTCGTAAGTCTAGTAATTGTTCGCTTTGGGCCTTTTTTTCTTTTCCCATGTTAAGATTGTAAGTCAGTTGTCAAATATACGCAATATGATATCTTAGCGCAACAAAAAAGGCTCCTTTCGAGAGCCTTTCTTGTTTTCTATGTTTGATTATAATTGCCCATCTGAGTGATAGACACCATTCTTAAATACTTTTACTTTTAATAAGATACCATCTCTATCATACTCGTAAACTTTTCCATCCCACAGAGCGCCGTTCTTAAAAGTACCGTCTTGCCAAATTTCATCGTTTGCATTGTATACTTTATTGTATCCGTTTGCTTGAAACTTAGCCCCTTTTGTTTTCGGAGTTGCAATTTTCGGAGCTGTTTCTTTGGACACACTTGGATCTACAACTTTAACTGCTGTGCTAACCATCTCTCTCTGCTCGCTTTTAGCAACTGAACCATCAGCGTCATAGAAAATAACTTCTTTGACATCTCCGTTTTCGTAATAGCGAACTGCTTTGCCTGAAGGTTTACCATTATTTGATTCATATTCAAACTCAACTTGACCATTTGGATAGTAGTATTTTACTTTACCTTCTTCTTTTCCAGTTGAATTGAATTCCGCTTCATATTCTATTTTTCCATTCTCATGAAAACGTTTTAATGAATCTTGGTATAAATTTCTTTCAAAAACACCTTGCTCTCTAACCTTACCGTTTGGATAATATTTTGTGTACTGTCCTTCAGGACGATTATTTTTATATTCACCTTTTAACTTTGGTGTCGATCCATCTGTATGGTACTTAATCCAAATTCCCTCCTTACGATCATCCACATATGGTCCTTCTTCTATCTTACCATCAGTAGGATAACCTTCCTGAGGCTTATCTTTTCCTAAATACAACCAACGGCCTTGTTTTTTACCGTTTTCGTCCTTCCTGTTTAACTTATCATCTTGTGTAAGTTCAGCAAGAAATACTGGAGAAATGATCATCCCAATAAATATCCAGCTTAATATTAACTTCCCGACCATGTTATTGTGTTTATAATTTAGTAGTAAGTACACATGCAATATACAAAATTCAAACGAAAAATAATGCCGACAATATATAAATTCGTCAAAATGGCACTATTTAACGATAAAAACTTTTAATGAAGTTTCTCTAATAGTTCAACATTAACGTTTTCAAGCATGATACTTACAAGTTCTTTTGTTCCATATTTTTCTTTCCATCCCCAGTCTTGACGGGCTCTACTATCATCTATTGAGCCTGGCCAGCTATCAGCAATAGCTTGACGAAAATCTGGTTCGTACGTTGCTTCGAAAGTAGGAATATGCGTCTTTATTTCCTCCGCCAATTGTCTAGGTGTAAAGCTACAACCAGCTAGATTATAGGATGAACGAATGGCGATTTTTTCAGATGGAGCTTCCATTAATTCTATGGTTGCTCTTATTGCATCCTCCATAAACATCATTGGCAGTTCTGTGTTTTCAGATAAGAAACTGACAAACTTCTTACCTAATTTTGCCTGATAAAAAATATCTACTGCATAATCTGTAGTTCCGCCACCTGGTAAACTCGTATAAGATATTAAGCCAGGGTAACGAATACTTCTAACGTCAACATTATGCTTATTAAAATAATATTCACACCAACGTTCACCCGCCAATTTTGAAATTCCATAAACCGTAGAAGGTTCCATAATGGTATACTGAGGTGTCATTTCACGTGGGGTTGTTGGACCAAAAACTGCAATCGAACTTGGCCAAAAAATCTTTTTCAAATGTCCTTCCTTCGCTAAATCCAAAATCGTAAAAAGTCCTTCCATATTTAATTGCCATGCGAAATTAGGATTTTTCTCAGCTGTTGCCGATAAAAGTGCTGCAAGCAAATAAACTTGTTCAATCTTATTGTCTATAATAAAGGATCTAACTGCTTCACGATTCAATATATCCATCTGCACGTAAGGTCCATTTGATAAAATAGCTGGACATTCTGCTCTTACATCAGCGGCATAGACTTGATCGCTTCCTCTAAGTTTTCTTAATTCTAGTGTAAGTTCAGTGCCAATTTGACCACAAGCCCCAATTATAATTGTTTTTCCCATTTTGATGTTTTGTACCAACAAAGTTAAAATTTGCCTTCATTTAGCCTATCGTTTTACATTAATTTCTTCCTTTTTTGTTAAAACTGATTTTAGTCATGTTTTTCATTATGCAACTAACTTAGTTTTGGAAGATAATTTTCTATAAAATGTGGATTGAACTAGCTTTATTGCTAAAATACATGAATAAGCGTAATCCGGAGTGATTAGCTATTTTTGTCTATTCTATATTATCTCATTAAAAATTTAATATTATGCCATTTTATCATAAACTAGGGATTTTCCCTCATAAAAGACATACAGTATTCAGACAACCAAATGGTAAACTTTACCATGAACAATTATTCGGAACAGTTGGTTTCGATGGTATGTCTGTACTTATGTATCATATTAATCCACCAACAATCGTAAAAGAAGTTAAAGGTCAAAAAGACATTGCTCCATTTGTTGCATTGGAAAAAAACATGATTGCTCGAAGCTTAAAAGGATATGAAGTGCCTGCTGTAGATGATTACTTAGATAGTCGTGTGCCTGTATTGGTTAATTCAGACTGTTACATAGAATTAGCTTCTCCCAAAAAGTCAATGACTGACTATTTCTACAAAAATGCGGATGCAGATGAAGTAATCTTCATTCACCGTGGAGAAGGAACTTTAAAAACACAATTGGGTAATATCGACTTCAGTTACGGTGATTATTTGGTTGTTCCAAGAGGAATGATTTATCAAATGCATTTTAAAGATGAAGACAATAAGTTATTCATAGTACAGTCATTTAGTCCAGTTTACACACCAAAGCGTTACCGCAACTGGTTCGGACAATTATTAGAACATTCTCCTTACTGCGAAAGAGATATTCGTCCGCCACACGTACTAGAACCAATTGAAGAAATTGGTGATTTCTTGATTCGCATTAAAAAGCAAGACGTTCTCTACGATTACATTTACGGAACTCATCCTTTTGATATCGTAGGTTGGGATGGATACAATTATCCGTATGCTTTTTCAATTCACGATTTCGAACCAATCACTGGACGCGTTCATTTACCACCGCCAATTCACCAAACATTTGAAACGGCCGGATTTGTAATGTGCTCATTTGTTCCTCGTTTATACGACTATCATCCAGATTCGATTCCTGCACCGTACAATCACAGCAATATTGATTCAGATGAGGTTCTGTATTATGTAGATGGTGATTTCATGAGTCGAAATAACATTGAAAAAGGACAAATCACAGTACATCCAGCAGGTATACCTCACGGACCTCACCCTGGCGCGTATGAAAGAAGTATTGGTAAAACGGAGACTTTAGAACTTGCTGTTATGGTTGATACTTTCAAACCATTAAAACTTACAAAAGCAGCGATGGATATGCAAGATCCTGAATATGTAAAAAGCTGGATGCAACATTAATTTGTTGTAAATTAGACTAGGTATTTTAAAAATTAATAAGTTGAAGTGGTATATCCACTGATTTAAAGGATAGTAATATGAGTAAAGAAATGAAAAATGTAGAATACGGATTAGAAAAAATCTTTGATGGTGCGCAAGACTTTCTTCCGTTGTTAGGAACAGATTATGTGGAATTCTATGTGGGAAATGCAAAACAAGCTGCCCATTTTTATAAAACTGCCTTCGGATTTCAATCACATGCATATGCAGGATTAGAAACAGGGATGAAAGATCGCGTTTCGTATGTTTTGAAACAAGATAAAATTCGTTTGGTTTTAACGACTGCTTTAACAAGTACTTCACCTATTGGAGAGCATGTTAAAAAGCACGGTGATGGTGTGAAAGTGATTGCTCTTTGGGTAGAAGATGCGCGTAAATCTTGGGAAGAGACGACTAAACGTGGTGCTAAATCATACCAAGAGCCAACAGTTACAAGTGACGAAAATGGTGAAGTTGTGACAGCTGGGATTTATACTTATGGTGAAACAGTTCACATGTTCGTAGAACGCAAAAATTATACTGGTGAATTTATGCCTGGTTTTGTGAAATGGGAATCAGATTACAACCCAACTCCGATTGGACTAAAATTCATCGACCACATGGTTGGAAATGTAGGTTGGGGAGAAATGAATACTTGGGTTAAATGGTACGAAGATGTGATGGGATTTGTGAATTTCCTTTCATTCGATGACAAGCAAATCCACACGGAATATTCAGCCTTGATGTCCAAAGTAATGAGTAATGGAAATGGTCGAATCAAATTTCCGATCAACGAACCAGCTGAAGGTAAAAAACGTTCACAGATTGAAGAATACTTAGATTTTTATGAAGGTCCAGGAGCACAGCATATTGCAGTTGCAACAGATGATATTATTGAAACTGTTCGTCAATTAAGAGCGAGAGGTGTTGAGTTCTTATCAGCACCGCCTCAAGCATATTATGATGAAATTCCAGCTCGTTTAGGTGTTCACATGGACATGATGAAAGAAGACTTAAAAGTTCTTCAGAGTTTAGCAATCATGATAGATGCAGATGAAGAAGGATATTTATTACAAATATTTACTAAGCCAGTTGAGGATCGTCCAACTTTATTCTTTGAAATCATTCAACGAATGGGAGCAAGAGGATTTGGTGCTGGAAACTTTAAGGCACTTTTCGAATCAATCGAAAGAGAACAAGAGAAAAGAGGTACTTTATAATAAATACCAATTACAATAAGTAGAGAGCGCGGAGAATTAATCACCGCGCTTTTTTTTACATCAAAATCTACCATTCGCCGGAAAATAGGCACTAATTCATCTCTAATTTATGAATTGTCATTTCCTTCTGATTAATCTTCATAAATATTATAAATCGTTTATACTTGATGTATTTAACTTTTTTTATTCTTCACTATTATTGTTTCCTTACCTTTGAAAAAAATAAAAGAACATGGCAGAAGTAGGAATCATTATAGGAAGTGCATCAGATCTTCCAATCATGCAAGATGCAGCGGACATTTTAAAAGAATTTGGAATTTCGTATGAAATCAACGTTGTTTCTGCTCACCGTACGCCTGAATTAATGTTCGATTATGCTAAAAGCGCTCATACCCGTGGTTTAAAGGTAATTATCGCTGGTGCTGGCGGCGCAGCTCATTTACCTGGAATGACAGCATCATTGACTCCCCTACCTGTTATTGGTGTTCCCGTTAAATCTTCCAATTCAATTGATGGTTGGGATAGTATTCTGTCGATTCTACAAATGCCAAATGGTATTCCCGTTGCCACGGTTGCGTTGAATGCTGCGAAAAATGCTGGAATTCTTGCAGCGAAAATCATTGGTTCATCCAATCCTGAAGTGCTTGCTAAACTTTCAGTATATATGGAAGAAATGAAGCAAAAGGTAATGGAAAGCGGTGAAAAATTAAAGGCAAATCAAGGATAAAGTAAATACTTACTTCTAACTGCTTTAAAAGCATCTAAGCCTGGTTTCCATTGTGCACGAATTTCTTTTGCGCTCCAACCTTTTTCAATTTGAATACGCAGCGAAGATGTTCCCGCCAAACGATCAAAAAAGCCTGGTTGATTGATGAAATTAACCGTGTCACCCAATAGTTGTTTTGCTCTAATTAGGTAATTCAAGTTGATTTCGTATTTACGCTTCTGATTGTGCTCTTGCAAATCATAACCGTTGCAAATTCGATTTTCATACATAGGAGATTTCGCCCCTGCTCTAGAGGTTGGAATAAACGAGAATTCATCAATTGGAAACTTTGGGTGTCCATACATTTCAAACGGTCGATCCGTGCCTCTGCCTACACTAACAGTTGTTGCTTCGAACATGCACAAACTTGGGTACATCGTAATCGCCACTTCCGATTTTAAATTGGGTGAAGGTGCAACTGGCAAGACATAATTCGTTTTGTGTGTGTAATACTTGCATGGAATTACCCATAAACTGCAGACAAGACTATCTCTCAACCAACTTTCGCCATTCACCATCATCGCATATTCGCCTATCGTCATTCCATAAACAATTGGTACAGGGTGCATTCCAACAAACGAACGATGCTGTGGTTCTCGAATTGGACCATCGATGTAATGTCCATTTGGATTCGGTCGATCTAACACAATCATTTGCTTTTTGTTTTCGGCGCAAGCCTCCATTACATAATGTAAAGTGGAGATATACGTGTAGAAACGCACTCCAACATCTTGAATATCATAAATGACAATATCAACATCTACCAATTGGTCATAGGTTGGCTTTTTGTTATTTCCATATAATGAAATCAATGGTAAACCTGTTTTCACATCAACCGTTGAATGCACTTTTTCACCTGCATCAGCTTCCCCACGAAAACCATGCTCAGGAGCAAACACTTTAACTACATTGAGTTTCATTGCCAACAGCGTATCAACGAGATGGGTATTATTGACCATTGAAGTTTGGTTACTAACAACGGCAATTCGTTTATCGACTAACGAATCCATAAACAAATGAAGGCGCTCAATACCTAAAATTGGTTTGTGCAGACTTCCATGAACAGCTAAAGCCTCTTCACGAATAGCTTCTTCATTGGCAATTGTTTCATTTTCGATAACAATTGTCTCATTGGTTGTATTGACTGGTCTTTTAAAAGGAACGGTGCACGAAGCGACTAAAAAAATTAAAATACTTTTCAGGCACAAAACCTTTGCGTACCTTAGTACGGTAAAAGATAAATAAGATTTGCCGTTCGAATATTTCATAGCGCGTAAAGTACTCCAAAATGAGGTGCAAGGTAAGAAAGTTTCCAGACCCATTGTGCGTATATCGGTGATAAGTATTGCACTTGCAGTTGTTGTTAACTTGATTACCATTGCTGTAGTCACTGGGTTTCAACAAGAAGTACGTAATAAAGTTTCTGGTTTTGGTTCCCATATTTTTATCATGAGCTCTGGCGAAAGCAGCATCTACGAGTCCGAACCCTTAAACAAAAACCAATCCTTTTTCTCAGAATTACAAAAAGACCCTTCGATTAAGGACATTTCATACGTTGCATACAAACCTGTTATTTTTCAATCTGAACAATTTGAAAAGCAATCGAATCGTTCAGGCAAAGATTCGTCGATTGTTCGTCAAGAGATTCATGGGGCAATATTGAAGGGCGTAAATGAAAGATATAATTGGGAATTCTTTAAAGAAAACTTAAAACAAGGAAAAGTTCCCAACTTTAAAACGGATGAACCAAGCATGGAAGTGATGGTTTCTTCACGGATTGCAAAAAACTTGAATTTAAAAGTGGGTGATGATGTAAAAGCATTTTTCGTTAAAACTCAACCAATCAAAAAGGTTTTCAAACTGGTAGGAATATACGAAACTGGATTAGAAGAATTTGATTCAAAAATTGCCATTGGAGATCTTCGAATTGTGCAGCAACTAAATGATTGGGGAATACAAGCCTCAATTGAAGTAGAAGATACACTGTACAATGGACAATTTATTGTACGCGGAAATATCATTGGAGGAAATGGGAATTACCGTTATGATTGGGGAAAAGGGTATGAGGCGTATTCTGGAATCACACACTGTCCGTTGAAAGATACCACCATTCGTCTAATTGCTTCTGATTATTGGTCAAATATCAATGGAAAAGAAGAAGGAACAAGTATACCAGATCCTGCCTATTTAAAAATCAAAATTGAAGGTAAAGCGTATTCATTCTGCGATCCAAAACTAGATGGAATGGGGACAATTATGCGTGAGTACCTAAATGATTCTGGAAGCCAATTTGCGATTCAAGCCACAGAAAAAAAGATGATTTTTGAGACAATAGAAGGAAAAGGTAGCAGTCATAATTATGTTGGAGGATTTGAAATTACAGTTAAAAATTGGGATGAACTTCCTGAGGTTCACAGTCGTTTGAAGAAACGATTGGAATTAATTCCCACAAAGCATGATGAACTGTTAGCTGTTCGAAGTATCATTGAAAACGAAAGTGATATATTCGTGTGGTTAGGATTCTTAGATTTAAATGTATTGATAATCCTCAGCTTAATGATCCTAATTGGTATTATCAACATGGGTTCCGCTTTGTTGGTGTTAATTCTTGTACGCTCCAATTTTATCGGTATGTTGAAATCGATGGGGGCCAGTAACTGGGCCATTCGTAAAATATTTTTAATCCAAGCAGGTTTTTTAATTTTCAGGGGAATTGTTATTGGCAATGTCATTGGGCTAGGACTTTGTGGTTTGCAATACTATTTCCACATCTTGAAGCTGAACCCAGAGGTTTATTACATTGATAAAGTTCCGATTGAATTAAATGTTTGGGCATGGTTGGCGCTTAATGTTGGAACCTTGATTGTATGCTTGTTGGCCCTTATTATTCCAAGTTATGCAATTACTCGAATTAGTCCGGTTAAAGCAATTCGTTTCAATTAACGAGTTAAAACAAAATCGGCCATTCATTTGCAAAGCCTAACTGAATTGAATTCAAAATTATCTATCTGTTTTCAATTTGATTTGGGAAATCTGACATGTTGTCTTAAATCACATAGATACTTTATTCTTACAAAAGAAAATGCTGAAATTGAAAGAATATTATTTCATTTCGCTGCCAACGAAATATTCTAAAAACTTTTGATGAAACACAAAAAAAAGGGGCTAGTGAATTCACCAGTCCCTTTTACAGTATACAATTTTATCTTATTCTGTTTTTAGTCCAACAAACTGATAAGGACGATATTTTTTAACTGATTGAGCATCTTCTACATAATCTGGCCCATCAACAATTGCTGATACTACAACAACATTTACCTTTCCTTTGAAATCATCTTTACTTTCAAAATAAGTAGACAAATCGTACTTCATGTTTTCAGCGCGGATTTGAGTTAATTTCTCATTTGTTTCATATGTTTTTGTAGGAACTTTAGAAGCAGAAGAGTATACATTAATTGTAATGTTTGGACGACCAGCTTTTAATTGAACTTCAACAGATTTTACAAATTTTTTGAGAGTGCCTTTGTCTACTGATAATTTGTTTTTATTGTAATCAAAATAATGCATGAACTCAATATTTTTATATGTTGCTGCAGTAATTACAGGTAATTCAAGTGGCGCTGGTTCGTTAACAATACAAGATGTTGTAATCGATTTTCCTCTTGAATCTGTAACTATCAGTGAATATTCTCCTTTCATAATGTTTATTAGGTCTTTATCCGCAACACCATTAGACCATGAATAGCTATATGGAGGAACACCCCCTTCTATAGTTGCCACTATTGAACCATCTGAACCTTCGTATTTTGTTGCATCAGTTGCTGAGCAGGTTGCAACAAGAGCTGGTGGAAAAATTACCATTGCTGTGTAAATATCACTTCGTTCAGATTCGCGGTTACTTGACCAATAAATCATGTTACCTGAATGACTAAAGTACGCGTCAAATTTTGGTGAATTAATTTTGCTGCCAAGATTGGTTGGTTTTGACCAGCTTGACCAAGAACCTTGTATTACTGAATAAAAGATATCTGCATCTCCTTGTCCGCCGTGACCATTGCTTGAAAAATACAACGTATCCTGCGTTTTAGATAAGAAAGGTGAAATCTCAAATCCGGAAGTGTTCAATGTATTTCCCATATGAATTGGTGCTGACCATCCCGCACCTTCTTTTGTAGAAACATATAGATCTTCTTGACCCAATGTTCCAGGGCCAGCATAAGATATTATAATTACATTTTCAGCTTCATTCACGTGGAAACCATAGAAATCTCCTTCAATATCCAATGTTGGAATAATCACTTCTTCTGGTTTACTCCAGCCCGCTCCTTTTTTTGTAGATGCAGCAATGCCCTTAACAAGATCCTTCTTCCCTTCATAGGAGTTTAAAACATACATTACCGAGCCTCCTTTGCCCAATCCGAGAACGGCATTATTATATTTGTTGTTGATGTCTGTCAATCGCTGGCATCCGCCGTAACTTCCATCTTCCTCTCGCTTACTGAACCATATATCCTGATCTGATTCTCCTCCTACTGCCGAAGGGTCGAATGTGCGAACAAAAAATAAGATCGAACTGTCCTTTGAAAAGACCGGAATACTTTCCTCTCCGGTCTCCGTATTTACAGTCCCCGGTAATCTCTTAGGTTCTGAATAATCCCAAAACTGGGCACTTGATGTTAGACTGATAAAACTAACTCCTGCTGCCAACAATAATATCTTTTTCATAAATAGTGCTTTTCCGCTTTTTGCCTTTAATTACCTTCCTAGCATTAACCCCAATACAATCTCATGTCCTCCGCCACTCACATCTTTAAAACGTGACAAGGAGAAATCATACGAATAACCAAATTTAAAGCGTTCACTAATGTTTAAACCTAACATTCCAATAACTGCATCTTTGTGGCGATATGAAACACCAGCCCATAACCATTCTTTATATTCCAATTGCATAGAGCCTTCAAAAGAAACTGGTGATGGACTCATGAATTTAGCCAGAATAGCAGGTGTTAAAGATAAATTTTCGTTTAATGGGATTTTGTATCCAGCAGTTCCAACAAAATGCATTTGATTATTGAAGTTAGCTGAACCTGTACCAAACTCAACCAAGTCTTTTGTTAACTGGTCAGCTGCTAAACCTATAAATAGTTTCTTTGAATACAAATACAAGCCTGCTCCAATGTCTAGAATATATTTACTTGACTGGTCTGCTGCAAAAGAATTGTATGTGTTGTCTGTATAAGTTTGAGTTTGATCGACTAAATTCAATACCTGTGCTTTATCTCTTAAAAAAATATTGTTTGACAAACCAATACGCGTTCCAAAAGATAAATTCATTTTCTTGGTTACCGGCAAGTGAAGGGCATAGGTACCTGATACCTGAAGTTTTCGGAACGCACCATACTGATCAGCTATCAATTGGCCTCCTACAGCATGTTTAAATTTCCCTGTGTTTATTTCAGGATTCCGAACAGGACCATTACTGATGCGCAATGAAGGATTATATCTTGGTTTTTGCTTTCTCGTTATCGGTGAGGTAACAGAAAGATAAGCAGTTCTTGGTTCATCACCAAAGCCGATCCATTGCCATCTTCCGCCTATCGTGACATCCACAAAATCATATACACCAGCGGCACCTGGATTTACCATAAATTGATTACGCAGATATTGACTGTATTGAGGCATTTGCTGAGAATAAACTCCGGATGTCAATGCCATTGCGATTAATGCTATTATTCTTTTCATAATTATAATGGTACTTATTAATTCAATATAATTGAAACGATTCCCTTCTGCGGCTCAACATCTACATCCTGAAAATCAATGATGAAATAATAAGAACCAACTGGTAAAATTGCACCTTGATATTCTCCTTTCCAAGGGTTTAATGAATACTTACCTTCTTCTGATTGGAATAATAAATTCCCCCAACGGTTGTAAACCATAACAATATTGTTCGGATAAATTTCATCTAAATCCAAGATTTCCCAAAAATCATTTACATTATCTGCATCAGGCGTGAAGGCTGTAGGTACAATAATTTCACAATCCTGAATCGTGATTTCAACTTGACTAGATACACTCTCACATCCGTTCAATGTTTCAGTGACATAATATATTGAACTACCAATAACATCAGCTGGAATCAAAGTTCCACCAGTTCCAATGTCATTTATTAAAGAAGCATCATCATACCATGTCATGGTCCCACCAGTTCCAACTGATGTCATTGGAACTAGCTCCCAATTGGAACAGTACGTTGTATCTGTTCCAGCCGCTGGCGCTGAAGGAATTGCGTTGATTATAATCGTCTGAGAACCTATTGCAGTATTCGTACACGTAAGATCGCTTACATTTGTAATAACATAAACTCCAGCTGCATTACCCAGTGAAATTGGACTTGTAGTCCCTGTTGCTGTTTGAGCAAATCCATTTAATGTGTAATCAACAGACCAATTAGGTGTGCCTGTTACAGTAACTAAAATTGGATTAACTACATCGCCTGCGCAATAAGATGCTCCTCCATTCACTGCTGTAACAGTTGGTAATGGATTAATGGTAACAATGAATGATTCCTCATCTGAACAAGCACCTTCAGCATCATAGATCCAAACAGTTTGATTTGAAGTAATCGAGCCTGAAATTACGGTTCCTCCTAAAGCTTGCGAATTTGTATAATAAGCTTCATTTCCAGAAAGATTTGTGCCGATAATTGCTGGCAATGCATATGTCGCACACGCAGATTGATTTCCTGGATTTGTAATTGAAGGTGTATTGTTAACAGTCACAGTAAAGGTTTCTTCATCAAAACAGCTTCCACTTATATCATAAATGTAAATTGTTTGATTAGAAGTCACAGTAGAACCGACTGCAAGTTGATTTCCCGTGCCCCCTGCTCCTGTCCAGTATGCCTCATTACCTGAAAGTCCAATTCCTGTTATTGTTGCTAATGTATATGAATCACATACCGTTTGATCGGCTATATCGTTTAACACTGGAGCTCCAGGATTATTTAAGGTAATGGTCGAGGAAGAATTACCAACACAACCAGAGGAAGATAAGGTAACAACGAAGTTGTTATAAGCTCCTGCACTTAATCCCGTAATAATAATAGTACCTGTAGCAGATGAAGTATAATTTGCAGTTGCAACCGCATTGTAAGCAACATCATATGCTGTGTTATTTGATAATCCTGAAATAGTAATAAATCCGTCAGAAGCATTGCATAATGTTGGATCCGTGCCCGCCAATGTAAATGTTGGAAGAGGATTTATTATAATTGTCTCTGTTCCAATTGCAGTGTTTGAACATAGCGCATCAGTTACACCGATAAGAGTATAAACACCCGCCGCATTGCCCAATGAAATTGGACTAGATGATCCAATCACAGATAAAGGTGTCCCATTCAACGTATAATCTACAGTCCAATTAGCTGTTCCTGTTACTGCGACGGATACATTTGAAACAATGTCACCTGCACAATAAGTTGCTCCTCCAGAAATTGTAGCTGTTGGAAGTGGATTGATTGTTATTGTTTGATTTCCTGTTGCTGAATTAGAACACAATGCATCACCCACACTTGTCAAAATGTATGTTCCAGGTGTATTACCCAAAGATATCGGACTTGAAGATCCAGAAACTACAGTAGGTGTACCATCCAATGTGTAATTCACTGTCCAGTTAGCTGAACCTGTTACTGCAACGGTTACATTGGAAACAACATCTCCAATACAATATATTGCACCTCCAGAAATTGTTGCTGTTGGTAATGGATTAATAGTTATTGTTTGTGTTCCTGTAGCATTATTAGAACAAAGTGCATCTGACACACTCGTAATAACATATGTTCCAGCAGCATTGCCCAATGAAATTGGACTAGTTCCACCAGTAAGTGCTGAAGGTGTGCCATTTAATGTATAGTTAACCGTCCAGCTTGGCGATCCTGTCAACGCTACATTTACATTTGAAATAATGTCACCTGCGCAATATGTTGCTCCACCAGAAGTCGTAGCTGTTGGAAGAGAATTAATAGTTATGGTTTGTGTTCCAGAAGCAGTATTAGTGCAGTTTGCATCTGTTACATTTGTTACAACATAAACACCAGCAGTAGTACCCAAAGAAATTGGAGAAGAACCACCTATTGCAGCTGTTTGAGCCACACCATTTAATGTATAATCAATAGACCAGTTTGCTGACCCAGTAACTGCTACATTTATTGGAGTAATAGCATCACCTGCACAATAAATAGCACCACCTGCTACACCAGTTACAGCTGGCAATGCATTAACTGTTATCGTTTGTGTACCTGAAGCTGTATTTGAACAATTTGCATCTGAAATATTCGTAACAACATAAATTCCAGGAGTTGTTCCTAACGACAAAGGAGATGAGCCTCCTGTTACAGCCGTTTGAGCGATTCCATTAAGCGTGTAATTTACAGACCAGTTTGGGGATCCAGTTACCGCGACATTAATCGGAGATAATGGATATCCAGAACAATAAACTGCCCCTCCTGTTACACTCGTAACTGTTGGTAAAGCATTTAAAGTAATTGTTTGTGTTCCTGAAGCTGTATTTGTACAATTTGCATCCGCTACACTTGTCACAACATAAACTCCTGCAGCATTGCCCAAAGAAATTGGAGATGTCACTCCTGTTGCAGGAACTTGCGCAACTCCATTTAAGGTGTAGCCAATTGACCAGTTTGCAGAACCTGTAACTGAAACTGTAATCGGAGATACAACATCACCAGCACAATAAACAGCACCACCTGAAACACCAGTTACAGTCGGTAGTGAATTAATTGTAATAGTTTGGGTTCCAGAGGCAGTGTTTGTACAATTGGCATCCGTCACACTTGTCACAACATAAACACCTGCAGCATTACCCAAAGAAATTGGGGATGATGCTCCTGTTATAGGAACCTGAGCAACTCCGTTTAATGTGTATCCAATCGACCAGTCTGCTGCTCCTGTTAACGAAACATTGATTGGTGCAACAACGTCACCTGCACAATAAATTGAGCCCCCCGAAACACTTGTAGCAGTTGGTAAAGCGTTTATTGTAATAGTTTGTGTTCCAGAAGCTGTATTTGTACAATTTGCATCCGTTACACTTGTCACAACATAAACACCTGGAGAATTACCCAAAGATATTGGAGATGAACTTCCTGTTGCAGCTACTTGTGCTACCCCATTTAAGGTATAAGCAACAGACCAATTTGCAACTCCCGTTACCGAAACATTGATTGGTGCAATCACATCTCCTGAACAATAAACTGCTCCTCCAGTTATACCCGTAACCGTTGGTAATGCATTAATTGTTATTGTTTGCGTTCCTGAAGCCGTGTTCGTGCAATTCGCATCCGTAATATTGGTTACAACATACGTTCCTGGTGCTGAGCCTAATGATATTGGTGATGTCGCACTAGATATTGGAACTTGAGCTATTCCATTCAAGGTATATGCAATTGACCAGTTTGGACTTCCTGTCACAGAAACTGTAATTGGGGAAACTGTTGCTCCCGCGCAATATGTAGCTCCTCCGTTTACACTCGTAACTGTTGGTAAAGCATTGATAATAATAGTAAAGGATTGTTGACTACTACAAACTCCATTTTGATCATATGCATACAAAATGGTATTGGTTGGTGCGTTATAAACAGTTCCAACAGGAACCATTGCTCCAGTACCTAATGGTCCAGTATAATATTGTGGATTATTCAAACTTGTTCCAGTAATTGCTGGAAGTGTATAGCTTATTCCACAATTGTTTACGTTACTAATTGGATTAATAACTGGTGCTCCCGGATTATTAAGAGTAGCAGAAACAGTTAATGACTGACATCCTGCAGCATTTACAAAATAAACATTATAATTCCCCGCCCCAAGATTTGGAATAACTGAAGGGAAAGTTACAACGGCTTGTGATCCACTTGCTGTTCCTGACCAGAAAATTGTACCTATTCCTGAACCAGAGACTGAGATAAATCCATCCGTTCCATTGCATGACGCTGGATCTGCAGAAGTCAAGGTTATAACTGGTATATCAACAACTGTAATTGTTCCTGTTGCAATTGCAGGAGGACAACCACCTGTTGTAGTAACAGTATAATTGAACGTTCCACTGGCTGTTGGTGTGCCAAAGATTGTTACAGTATTACCTGCCCAAGCTCCAGAAACGCCCGCAGGTAATCCTGAGAATGTTGCTCCGGTTGCTCCGGTTGTAGTAATCGTAATATTCGTAAGTGCAGAATTAATACAAACTGTTTGATTTGAACCAGCAGTAATTGTATTTTGCGAAGTAACCGTAATGGTTCCGGTTGTTGTAGCAGGAGGACAACCGCCTGTTGTAGTAACAGTATAATTAAATGTACCACTTACAGTTGGTGTTCCACTGATTGTAGCAATATTTCCAGCCCAAGCTCCCGTTACTCCTGAAGGTAAACCTGAGAAAGTTGCCCCAGTTGCTCCAGTTGTAGTCATAGTAATATTCGTAAGTGCAGAATTGATACAAACTGTTTGATTTGAACCAGCAGTAATTGTATTAAGAGGCGTAACAGTAATTGTTCCTGTTGTTGTAGCCGGTGGACATCCTCCTGTTGTGGTAACTGTATAGTTAAATGTTCCACTCGCTGTTGGTGTTCCACTGATTGTAGCAATGTTTCCAGCCCAAGCTCCCGTTACTCCTGCAGGTAAACCTGAGAATGTTGCCCCAGTTGCTCCAGTTGTGGTCAATGTAATGTTCGTAAGTGAAGAATTGATACAGATGGTTTGATTCGACCCAGCAGTAATTGTATTAAGAGGAGTAACAGTTATTGTACCTGTTGTAGTAGCCGGTGGACATCCGCCTGTTGTAGTAACAGTATAATTAAATGTACCACTGACAGTTGGTGTTCCACTGATTGTCGCAATGTTTCCAACCCAAGCTCCGGTTATTCCTGCAGGTAAACCTGAGAATGTTGCTCCGGTTGCTCCAGTTGTAGACATGGTAATATTCGAAATTGCAGAATTGATACAAATTGTTTGATTTGAACCAGCAGTAATTGTATTAAGAGGTGTAACAGTAATTGTACCTGTTGTAGTAGCCGGTGGACATCCACCAGTTGTTGTAACAGTATAATTAAATGTACCACTAACAGTTGGTGTTCCACTGATTGTCGCAATATTTCCAGCCCAAGCTCCCGTTACTCCTGCAGGTAAACCTGAGAATGTTGCCCCAGTTGCTCCAGTCGTGTTCATTGTAATATTCGCAAGTGCAGAGTTGATACAAACTGTTTGATTCGAACCAGCAGTGATTGTATTAAGAGGCGTAACAGTTATTGTACCTGTTGTTGTAGCCGGTGGACATCCTCCTGTTGTAGTAACCGTATAATTAAATGTCCCACTGAGAGTTGGTGTTCCACTGATTGTAACCGTATTACCAACCCATGAACCAGAAACTCCAGCTGGTAAACCTGCAAAGGTTGCTCCAGTTGCTCCAGTTGTGGTCATTGTAATATTAGTCATTGTAGAATTGATACAAACCGTTTGATTTGAACCAGCAGTGATTGTATTTAATGGCGTGACAGTTATTGTACCTGTTGTTGTAGCCGGTGGACATCCACCAGTTGTTGTAACCGTATAATTAAATGTCCCACTGACAGTTGGTGTTCCGCTAATTGTCGCAACGTTTCCAGCCCAAACTCCCGTAACTCCTGCAGGTAAGCCTGAGAATGTTGCCCCAGTGGCACCTGTTGTTGTCATGGTTATATTGGTCATAGCTGAATTTATACAAACCGTCTGATTTGAACCAGCCGTAATTGTATTAAGAGGAGTAACAGTTATTGTACCTGTTGTTGCAGCCGGTGGGCATCCACCAGTTGTTGTAACAGTATAATTAAATGTCCCACTGACAGTTGGCGTTCCGCTAATTGTTGCAACGTTTCCAGCCCAAGCTCCCGTAACTCCTGCAGGTAAGCCTGAAAATGTTGCGCCTGTTGCTCCAGTTGTGGTCATTGTAATATTCGTTAAAGCAGAATTGATACAAACCGTTTGGTTCGATCCTGCAGTAATTGTATTAATAGGATTAACAGTAATTGTACCTGTTGTTGTAGCCGGTGGACATCCACCAGTTGTTGTAACAGTATAATTAAATGTTCCGCTAGCAGTAGGGGTTCCACTAATAGTTATTGTATTTCCAGCCCATGTCCCAGAGACACCAGCTGGTAAGCCTGAGAATGTTGCTCCTGTTGCTCCAGTAGTCGTCAATGAAATATTTGTAATTGCTGAATTTACACAGACCGTCTGATTTGTTCCAGCAGTAATGGTATTTTGAGCATTTACAGTAACAACAACAATATCTGTTTGAGTACAAACTGCATCAGTAACGCTTAAAGTAAACGATACCGGACCTGTAATACCGATAGGAGGTGTAAATGTTGGAGTAAGAGAAGTTGTGCTTGACAATCCAGCTAATGCTCCTGCAGGAGAAGCTGACCATGTCGTTGTTACGGCACCAGAAGTACCTGAATAACTACCACTCAATACTGTGGATACATTAGAACAAATTGTCACATCTGTTCCTGCATTTACTGCAGTTGCACAACAAACAAAACCTGCTGGCAATACTGCTGGAATGTCACCTGTACATCCAAGGTTATTCCATGCTCCAAATTCACCATCTGCAAATGTTTTAATTGAAACAGAACAATCTGTTGCGCCAATACCGCAGTTCCCAGCTGGTCCCGCTATCAAGCTAAAACAAAGTGTATAATCAAAAGTATTTGTACCACATGCAGGAAAGTTCCCATCACCAAAACTAAAGTCAGGATCAGTTGGGTCACCTGTACAAGCACCTGTTGCAGGATTGTAAGAAGATAAGAAATACCATCCTGCAGGCATTGCTGCTCCTGCAGAGTAATAACCATTAACATTATAAGTAGCAGAACCAGTAGTAAACCAGCTCCACGCACCAGATGGCTGACCGGCACATGCACTATAAGCACAAGGTGGACCTGGAGGGCATGGTTGAATAATCCCATTTACATTTAACGGAGTAGAAATATTGACTGGCATACCTTGAGCATTGAAGGACGCTGGATCCCAACAACTCCCGAAGGTAGGCACAACAGCACCAATATAATTACAATTGAACTGCGTCCAATTTGTTATAGAGTAACAGAAAGAAACTACTTCTCCTGGCATGTATGGTCCACCTAATGGAGACCCCATAGATGTTGAAGACACTACTAAGGCATCACTTGTGTTACATGCACTATTATCTGCATTTTGGGTAATACAAAGATCAAAATTGCCTTGATCTCCAGTTGCATCCGAAACTGCTATGACATAGGTAGTATTGGCACTAACTGGAATCGCTAACGAAGACGCTGCTCCTCCTGTTCCTTCAACACAATCAAGTGTAGTCCATGCCGTGCAGGAATTACCAACATATATCGTAAATTCAGGGTTTGTCCATGAAAAACTACTTAATGAAACATCTATAGTTGCAGTATTTGAAGATGTCGTAAACTCATACCAAACAGTCGGATTAGGTGAATCTTCACAGACATTTCCAACAAAATCAAGTCCGGGATTAGCACCATTGTTGCAATCTGCAACACATACAGCCGCCCCGCCTGGTGCATTAAGTGTTATGGTAGCGGCATCAATACAGGCATCATTATCAACACAATTTAATACTACTGCTGGGTTGTTAACGCATGTCGAAATTGTACCCGTGCTAAGATTACCATTACTTGAAACAATAACCCAATATGTCTGACCAATTGTCAAGCCATTAATTGTGCCACTTATAGATGTGTAATTACCTGCTTGATCATAACATTGTTCCGCCGTAAAAGTACCAGCACAGGTATTATCACTTGATGACGCAACAATAAATTCAGGTCTCCAACCAGTTATTGTTTCGGAAACGGTAATTGTTGCGGTTCCTCCTTGTGCTACAAATGAAAACCATGTGTCAAATATTCCATCAACACATCCCGCAGGCGGTGTGATTGTATTCACTCCACTAGGAGTGGCTGTTGCACATATCGCACCTGTTAAGTCAGTGACAGGAACAGAAGTTGCACAACTATTACCTTGACTCAGACCAAAAGTTCCAATTGTTAAAAAAGCAACACTTATAAAACCAGCTAAGTGCGTTCTAAAATTAAATATCATAAGAATAGTTATTTGGTAGGATAATAAAACATCGGCAAATGCTCAAAGCCGAACATTTTTACTTTTTTAGTTGCAGGTATATAGAGCGTCACAAATTCATCAATTCTAATGAATACATCCTCTTCTTCCTTGCGTGAAAATTCTATAAAGCTTGCAAGATCAGGATACAGCATCACTTTATGATCAATTTTTGAAATTTGAAACTGAAAACTTCCCTCTATTTCTTTTAAAGGATCTTTCTGCTCTTGACTAATAGAATTTTGTTCCAAGACCAAGCCAGGTTGATTGTTCAAGTTTTTCTGACTGTTTAAAGTCAATGACCCCACTAGGGTAAAAAGAGAAAAAAATAGTAGTTTCAAATTATTCATTCTGATAGGTTTAACGTACAAAAATAAATAATTCTAACATTAAACGGTAGTAAATGCTATTTAAATTTAAATTACTACTCCATGCAATCACACGGTGGATCGAGTTTAATCTCTACATTGGGTAATCTTTCTTTTAATTTTTTATGGAAAGTTGGACTGTATTTGATTCCTTGAAGATCAATTGTTTTGAGTTTTGGTAAGGCATAAAAAGATTCAGGAATGGACATAATGGGAGTTTCCCAGAAATCTACAACCTCTAAATTTTTACAATATCCTATACTTTCTGGTAGTCGGTCAAATTGATTCCTGTTGGCCAATAAAACTGTCAGTGAATCAATCCGCGTGAGTACTAGTGGGAATACATCAAATTTATTCTTTGATATATTGACTGTTTTAAGATACTCTAGGTCAGCTAAAAAATCAGGTAGTTTACTTAACTTGTTCTTGCTCAAATCTAAATAAGTCAGTCGTGTGAATTTTGCAATTTCAACTGGAACTGTATCAAGTTTCAGGTGTGACAAATCCAGTGCATAAATAGTATCGGAATTTGCAGCAAGTGCTTGTTCTAATGAATAAGTTTTGACGTTGATTTTTTGTGCGAAACAATTAATCGTTGTTGACAGCAAGAAAGATATTACGCACAGTAATTTCATCATTTTTCAATTGATTAATTAAACTTTCTTTGTCCTCAAAGCGTTTTTCATCGCGGACCCTTTTCAAGAATCGTACCGTCAGTTTTTGGTCGTATAAATTCATTGTTGTGTCTAACAAATGTACTTCAATTCTTAATTCATCAGAAGTACTTACCGTCGGTCTTATGCCAATATTCAGCATTCCATTTACTAAAGAGCCATCTTCCAAACGAACATAGACAGCATATACACCATTTCCAGGGATTAGTTTTAATTCACTATCAATTTGAATATTGGCAGTTGGAAATCCCATTTGAGAACCAATTTGGTTGCCTTTTACGACTGTACCTGAAAGTTCAAAGTGCTCTCCAAGGAAATTGTTTGCCGTTTCAATATCTCCTGCAAGTAAAGCATTACGAATCTTAGTCGAACTTACATTCACCTCATCAATATCTTGAGCTGGAATTTCTATCACCTCATATTCATAAGTATCGGCAATCTCTTTCAAAAATTCCAAGCTACCTTCTCTGTTCTTTCCAAATTGATGATCGTAACCAATAACTAATTTTTTCACATTAAGCCGGTTGACCAAATAATCACGTACAAATTCAATTGCAGTTAAGCGAGAAAATTCTTTTGTAAATGGAAAAACGATGACATTTTGAAGTCCGCATTTACGCAATTTATCTATTTTTTCTGCTTGAGTTTGTATCAGTTTCAATCCGTGACTATCAGGAAAAAGCACCATTCGTGGATGGGGATAAAATGTAAACAACACGGATTCTCCATCAATTTTGGCTGCTTCTTCATTCAAACGTTCAATAATCTTCTGATGTCCAATGTGTACACCATCAAAAGTACCTATCGTAAGAACTGGATTTTTTATTTCAAGAATGGAATCAAAGCCGCTAAAAACTTTCACTGCTAATAGTTTACTTTGCGAAGTTAACAATTAATTGAATTGAGCTAAACCAAAAACGGGAGCTATTAACTCCCGTTTATATTTTTAAAGAATTATGATTTATCGAATTAAGGTAACATTTCCATGTCCAGTCAGAATCTCACCATTAATTCCAGTAACAGAATATTTAAAGAAATAAACACCATCAGAAGCTTCTTTGTTGTCGACCATTCCATTCCAAGATTCATTTAATCCACTTATTTCTTTTACGACATTACCCCATCGGTTGAAAATTTGGATTTCAAGACTTTCGGCGAATTCAGTATCAATCGTAAATGTATCATTTGAACCATCACCATTCGGCGTAAATACATTTGGAATGTGTACAATTGGATCTGGAAAAGGAAGAACAATAACATGCAACGTATCTAATACTGTACAGAATCCATTTCCGACAACCAATTGGATGATATATGTCCCAGGTGAAGAATAACTCATATTCTGATTATTCATGTTTGTAGTTGTCAACACTTGGCCATTACCAAAATCCCACGCATAATTACTCGCATTCGTTGAGTTATTTGTAAAAGTCACTGGTAAAACTGGGTAACCCGTTTGAACATTCGCCGATATAGAAGCAATTGGCATTGGAAGGGTATTTACCGTTACATTATCAGTATTTACACAACCATTTGCATCCGTTCCAGTTACTGTATAAACCATCGATCCTAAGGATGGTGTAAATGGTTGACCATCATTTCCACCAGTATTCCAACTGTATGTAACCCCATTAGATCCGTTTAAAGTTACCGTTTCGCCTTCACAGACCATTACATCAGTACCTCCATTAATATTCGGGAGAGGATTTACTAGCATTAATGCAGTCGCGATATTAACACAACCATTACCATCAGTATATGTGTACGTTACAGTTTGTGTTCCAACGGAAGGGTCAAAAGTTCCAGCTAACACACCGGTTCCAGTGAAAACTCCACCTGTTGGACTACCGACTAAATTTACATTTGGCGCGTCTTGACAAGCGGCCGGGTATGAACCTGCATCAGCCAACGGAATAGCATTGACATTAATAATTGTATTCGCATTATTCGTGCAACCATTGCCATCAGTGTATGTATATGATATTGTTGATGTTCCGACAGCTGGGTTGAAAGCGTTACCAGACACCCCAGTTCCAGAGAAAGCGCCACCGGCAGGTGTTCCTGACAAAGGAACAGAAACCACGCTGGCACAAACAGCTGGGTAAGTTCCTGCTGAAACAGTTGGAAGTGTATTCACTGTAATTGTTGCTGTACTTGAATTAGAACAACCATTTGGATCTGTATAATTGTAAGTTATTGTTTGTGTTCCAATTGATGGATCAAAAGAGTTTCCAGTTACACCAGTCCCTGAGAATGTTCCTCCCGCAGGTGTTCCTGCTAATGTTATATCAGCGGCATCAACGCAAGCTGCAGGATAATTTCCAGCTGATACAACAGGATTAGTATTGACAGTCACAGTTACAGATTCTGTTGAAGTACAAACAGGTGAGAAAACGATATCATCAATACCAAAGTCATTTCCTCCGGTAGATGTGTTTTGATTGACTATACAAATTGTGGCAGATGATGATGAACCTGAATTCCAAGTCGTGTAAAACTCATCCCAAACGTTCGTTGCAGCAGGTGCCGTGAAAGGAGTTGATAAATTTGCACCATTAATACTGAATTGCAAACTTGCTGGTGAGCCAACTGCCAATGTACTTACCCATGTCGAGAAAACATAATCGGTATTGGGTTGAACAGGAATTGTTTGACACCAAACAGAACTATTTGGCGTTCCAGAACCATTCACAACTAAGAAATTTCCTGCACCTGTAGTATGATCTACACCTACAAAGTTTGGATGGGTATTGCTAGCATTTGTAGTTACAAAATAGGTGCTTTCAGGTTGGGTATCACTATTTAATATATAATCACTTGTAAAACCTGTTACTCCACTTGAGAAGTCCCCATTTGTTACAGCAGTATTACCAACAGCATAGCCAGTTACATTATAAGTAGTTGTCGCAGCTGGGCAAACATTTTGAATTGTTAAACTTGGATCGGTTATTCCTGCAGCAGGAGACCAGCTATAAAAATCAGCACCACTTACAGTTAAGGTTGCACATCCACCAGGACAAACAGAGGTATTTGGCGAAACCATTAATGTTGGAGATGCTGAAATAGTTACCGTTACATTATCAGTTGCGCTGCAGCCTCCATCAGCGACATTAACAACTGTTAATGTGTATACAGTGCTTCCAGGTGAAGATACTGTCACAGTTGGCTGAGCGATATTTGCATCATTCAATCCTGAAGAGGGTGACCAAGAATATGTCATGCCCGGCATAGATGGCGTTCCAATTTGACCACTTGCAACATTACAAAAGCTCATGTTTAATCCCGCATCCGCTGTTGCAGTGCAACATGTGTTAACAAAGGCAGTGACAGCATTATTCGTACAAACTACACTTCCATAACTAATTGTTGCTGTTAACGTGAAATTGGTTGTACCATTGGGAATATTAGAAACTCCTGGTGTCAAACTCGAGGAAGCATTCGGAATTGTAGCCGATTGATCTGCAGTCCAAAGATAAGTTGTTGAAGCATTAATTGTAATTGGTGTCGTCAAATTGGGAGTTATTGGAACTTGAAATATCGAAGCAGATGCAGCCGAACATGAATTATCATTTATTGGAGAATTCATAGCTCCTGATGTATAACTAATAGATGTCGGTGAACCACAAATGGATGTTAAATTTGAGAAAGTTATTGTCGCGTTAGTCAACGATCCCACATCAAGAC
Source organism: Crocinitomicaceae bacterium (assembly GCA_021740745.1). Lineage (GTDB taxonomy): Bacteria > Bacteroidota > Bacteroidia > Flavobacteriales_D > Crocinitomicaceae > M0103. The sequence continues at coordinate 31,870 of JAIOZF010000017.1, forward strand.
CAATGCAATCATAAATCTGAACTCGCCAACCACCTTCTGCAGCATTACATCCAAACAAAGGATTCCAGTTTATAGGCGTATTTGATGGTCCATAACTACTGTATGTGCCAGAAAGAGTTGCTGGTGCTGGTGCACAAACATTTAAATTTCCTGCTGGTGAAGTGGTAAAACAGAGATTATTAACATTATCACCTGAATTACATACTGTCCCTTGACCAATAGCTCCTGGATTAGGAGATAATAAAATTGTTGGACTCCCGCATGCAGCTGGGCCTACTAAATAAAATGCTAAATCCGAAACCCAAGTATGAGTAGCTGAAAAGCAAACATTTATTTGAGTAGACGCATTAATCAATGACTCAGGTGGTGGAGGATTATAGTAGGTAAAAGATCCATTAACATTCACGGATCCACTCAAATTTGATCCATTACAAGCAGTAGGAGCATTATTCGCATTTACATCACTGTTCATATTCCAAACCCATGCGATGTAGCAACCAACTAAATTATTCCCTGCGTCATAAATTTGAACACGATAACCATCACTCGGTAAATTTAGCATAGTCGAAGACATTCCAGTTTCTGTAAAATAGGGTGTCCAAGAGAAATTTGATTGATCGTGATAAAACCAATTAAAAGTATAAGGTCCAACACCTGACGGCGCACTAGCTGTCAAAGAAGCAGTGTTATTAGAAAGTCCATCTGCACACCAAATATAAATTGGATTATTTGCAGCACCGTTCGTATAGTTAGTGGTTGAATTTCCAGAATTTCCAATCGGCGTTAACTGTCCTACAGAAATAAAACTTAAGTACAAGAAAAAAACCGAACTTATAATTTTTGAAAAATGCATCATTATTTCTTTAATTTTAATTCAACAATACGCTCTTCAATTTGCTTCAATTTCAATCTGTATTGAATTGATTCTTCTTCGGTAGGAGCCGCATTTAGTTTGTTTTGAACATCCTCGCGGAATTGTAGACAAATTTCCAATGACCATGAATCAATACTTGAAGATTCATTGTTTTGTATATCAACCTCTTGTTTCACTTTTCCCTCAACACCCAATGGTTCGTGTACAATCACACCATTGGAAAGTGTAACAGTTTCAGACTGAGAAAATGAATAGAATGAGATTAAAAAAAAGGCATTGAACGTAATAATGAAATGTAGTTTTTTCATATCTGTAGTAGCAAAAATTTATATTGAATGCTAATATAGACGCAAATTATTATTATTCAGTTGCATAAGGCTGTTTTTTTGTTTAAAAAATTCAACTTTTACAAAAACTAAACAGATTTGGCTTTGTTATTTTGATAATTCATTGCATCAATACCATAAAAGTGGTATTTTTGCAAAAGATTTAGATTCTATTTATAATTAATCTAAATAAAGAAAACAACTATAAGATATGATCACAGTTACCGATACAGCCAAGAAACAAGCAATTCGTTTAATGGAAGACGAAGGGAAATCTGGTTTTTTCATAAGAGTTGGTGTTCAAGGAGGAGGTTGTTCAGGCTTGATGTATCAACTGACGTTTGACAACGAAGAGAAAGAAGATGATAAAACATTTGAAGACAACGGGGTTAAAGTAGTTGTTGACAAAAAGAGTTTTTTGTATTTACTAGGAACGACCTTAGATTTCTCAGGTGGTTTGAATGGAAAGGGCTTTATATTCAAAAATCCAAACGCAGACAGAACATGTGGTTGCGGAGAATCATTTTCAGTATAAGATTACAACATACTTTTTACACGACACATTCCAATCATGGGTTATACAGAAAACGAACTCGCTAAGGATCTAGAAAACCAAGAATATAAATTTGGTTTTGTAACAAATATTGAATCCGATAAAGCTCCTAAAGGATTGAATGAGGATATTATTCGCTTCATTTCTGCTAAGAAAAATGAGCCAGAATGGTTATTAGAGCATCGTTTAAAGGCGTTTGAAATTTGGAAAACAATGACAGAGCCTGAATGGGCGCATGTTCATTACAATAAACCAGATTTTCAAGATATCACTTATTATTCTGCACCCAAACAAACAAAGAAATACGAATCTTGGGACGATGTTGATCCAGAAATGAAAGCAACGATGGCCAAATTAGGTATTTCTATGGAAGAACAGCAACGTTTAACAGGGACCAATGTTGCAGTTGATTTTGTAATGGATTCTGTATCGGTTGCAACTTCTTTTAAGGCAAAATTAGGTGAACTTGGAATTATTTTTTGTTCTTTTTCGGATGCTGTTCAAGATCATCCAGATTTAGTAAAAAAATACATGGGAACAGTTGTTCCAACAAGTGATAATTTTTACGCTGCTTTAAATTCAGCCGTTTTTACAGATGGTTCATTTTGCTATATCCCAAAAGGCGTTCGTTGTCCAATGGAATTATCAACTTATTTCCGAATCAATGAAGGTGGAACGGGTCAGTTCGAAAGAACACTCGTTATCGCAGATGAAGGTGCATATGTTTCTTACCTTGAAGGATGCACTGCACCACAGAGAGACGAAAATCAATTACATGCCGCAGTTGTTGAATTAATTGCACTTGACAACGCAGAAATAAAGTACTCAACGGTTCAAAACTGGTATCCAGGAGATAAAGATGGCAAAGGAGGCGTTTTCAATTTTGTAACGAAACGAGGTATTTGTGAACGAAATGCGAAAATTTCATGGACGCAAGTGGAAACAGGCTCAGCGGTGACATGGAAATATCCATCTTGTATTTTAAAAGGTGATAATTCGATTGGTGAATTTTACTCTGTGGCTGTTACAAATAATTATCAGCAGGCAGATACAGGAACGAAAATGGTTCACCTTGGAAAAAACACAAAAAGCACCATTATTTCGAAAGGTATTTCCGCAGGAAAATCTCAAAATTCGTACCGAGGATTGGTACAAATACATAAAAACGCACACAACGCACGAAATTTCTCTCAATGTGATTCCTTGTTGATGACGGATGAATGTGGTGCGCATACCTTCCCTTATATCGAATGCAAAAACAGTTCAGCAAAAATTGAACACGAAGCAACAACATCAAAAATTGGTGAAGATCAAATTTTCTATTGTTTGCAAAGAGGAATTAGCGAAGAGAAAGCAATTAGTTTGATTGTTAACGGCTATTGCAAAGAAGTGTTAAATCAGTTACCAATGGAGTTTGCTGTGGAAGCACAGAAATTGCTGGCAATAAGTTTAGAAGGATCGGTAGGATAAACCTAATTTGAAAATTTGCCATTTGAAAATTCTATTTCTCAGACCAACAATTTTCGAATTACAAATTATCAAATCTTCGAATAGTACACATTTATAAGATTATAAGAATGATAAGCATTAAAAATCTACACGCCTCAATTGATGGCAAAGAAATATTAAAAGGATTAAACCTAGAAGTGAAAGCTGGAGAAATTCATGCGATAATGGGACCAAATGGCGCTGGAAAAAGTACCCTCGCTTCTGTTTTGGCAGGCCGTGAAGAATATGAGGTAACAGAAGGTTCAGTTGATTTTGATGGTCAAGATTTATTGGAATTATCAACTGAGGATAGAGCACGCGAAGGTTTGTTTCTTGCATTTCAATACCCCGTAGAAATTCCTGGTGTTTCAAATGTGAACTTCTTGCGCACTGCCTTAAACGAAATTCGTGAATACAGAGGTCAAGAACAAATTTCTGCGAAGGATTTTATGGCATTGGTTCGTGAAAAATCTGCCATTGTTGAATTAGATGCGAAATTAGCGTCCCGTTCAGTAAACGAAGGTTTCTCAGGTGGCGAAAAGAAACGCAATGAAATATTCCAAATGGCAATGTTGGCTCCCAAATTAGCAATCTTAGATGAAACTGATTCAGGATTAGACATTGATGCCTTGCGAATCGTTGCGAATGGTGTTAACACTTTGAAATCTCCAAATAATGCTACTATCGTTATCACACATTATCAGCGATTGTTAGATTATATTGTTCCTGATTTTGTGCATGTCCTTTACAATGGAAAAATTGTAAAATCAGGTCCTAAAGAATTGGCCTTGGAGTTAGAAGAGAAAGGATACGATTGGATTAAAGCTGAAGTTGACGCACAATAGTGTCTTGAAAATTGACTGAGATGAACGATACTATTCAACAAAATAAATTAGCCCTTTTTACTGAGCATTTGACGCTTTCAAATTTGGCATTTTCAAGTGACTTGAAGGAAGAAGCATTGACTGTTTTGGCGACAAATGATTTTCCGACAACGCGCCAGGAAGATTGGAAATACACACGTGTTGGGCGCATTGCCTCAATAAAAGCAATTCAAAATCAACAAAATAGTTCAATATCACTTCCCGAAATGATAGATGATTCAATGCTACTATTTGTTTTTGAAAACGGACGATTTAGAGCAGATTTATCATTATCCACTCTTCCAGCCGGAATAAAGATTAAAGCACTTTCCTCTTGTAACAGCGATGAGCTTTCACTTGTTGGGTCACTTGTGAAGCAAGAAAATCAAGTTTTTACAGCCTTGAATACAGCATTTGCAACTGATGGAATTTTGATTCATATTGAACGTAATCAAAAAATTAGTTCTTCCATTCACGTATTGAACATTTTAAGTGGCGAAAACACTGCTTCTTTTACACGAAATTTAATTGTGTGTGAAGATTTTGGTCAAGCACATATCGTTCAAGAATACCGTTCCCAAGAAGCAAATTCATCTGTAACCAACGTGATTACCGAAATTTTTGTGGGAGCTAATGCTAATTTAACAGTTGACAAAATTCAGCACGAAGAACAGGGCAATTTCGCAGTATTAACAGAACAAGTTGACCAAAAAAAGGATTCTACTTTCACTATTAATACGATTACATTAGATGGGACCTTGGTTCGGAATAATTTGAATATTGAGGTGAACGGTTCGAACTGTGAAAGTAACTTAAATGGAGCCTATCTTTTAAAAGATAATCAGCATATAGATAATCACACTATTGTTGATCATAAAGTTGCGCATTGTCTTTCAAATGAATTGTACAAAGGTGTTATCTACGATAAGGCTACAGCAGTTTTTAATGGAAAAGTTTTTGTTCGCAAAGACGCACAAAAAATCAATGCCTTTCAATCGAACGGAAATGTGCTTATGAGTGACGATGCATCTGTCAATTCAAAACCAGAATTGGAAATTTATGCTGACGATGTAAAGTGCTCACATGGTTCAACAACCGGTCAACTTGACGATGAAGCGATTTTCTATCTTCGCGCTAGAGGATTATCTGAAAAGGCAGCTAGAAACTTAATGGTATCAGCATTTATTGGCGATGTGCTGGAAAAAATCGAAAATCCATCTGTATTAAAAATGGTTCAATCGATCATTCAGAAAAAACACGGTTGGGAATTCTAATCGACTTACTTATTCGTTAAAAAAATCAATGTCGTCGTGATCCATATTGTCTAAATCTTTTATGATTAAGGCAATTTCGCTCATTATTTTCGCTTTCTTTTCTTCTTTTGGAGTGCTATCCTCAACATAATCACGCAAGTGTAATTGTGATTCTAGCACTAATCTTTCCTCAAAAGGACCTTCAAGATTTTCGATGATGGTCAAGCATTCCAGTGCAATCATAAAATCACCATCTACAGCAATCGCTATGAATTCTGGCAAGTACTGGCTGTAATCAACTTTACTTGCCCAAATAGCAGAAAGCAATTCTTGTAATACCGAATTATTATTTTCGTCTTTGATTAATTCAATCATTGTTTCGGCCACAGAAGAATCACGTAAATCGTTCAATAATTCCATTAATTCAGCACGAATCTTTTGACTTGGTTTCGTTTTCAACAATTCAACCAACTCAGGTAAAATGTTCGCGTGACCATTTGTTTGTAGGATTTTTATTGCTGCAGAGATTTTAGTTTCATTCCCTGATTTCAATTCAATTGAAAGCGCATTCAGTTTTGCTTGTTGTTGCTTCGTAATTTTAGCCACTTTTTTTTCTGCGAAGGTAATTAAATCGTTTGGTTCGTCTACTACAGCAGAATGTTGAATATATTTGTTGTATGCTAATTTTTCGATTTTTTGGCTTTTTTCTAATGATTTCACTCGGATTCCTACATTCGTGTGGTATTGAACCTGCTCATGAATTCAAAAAACAACGTTTAATCATTGCTTCCGATTTTATCAAAGCAAAGGATAAATCACTTTTCGCTTCCTTTGAAAAGGAAAATTCGATAGAAATTGTAGTACATTATATGTCAACAGATTCAATTTCTAAGCGTTTAAGAAGCGAAGGTTCCAGCACTGATATTGATCTTGTCATCCTGAAATCGTCGCTTGATATGTGCCAACTAAAGGAAGAAGGTCGATTGCAAAAAATTCTATTACCAGAAAACCAACCAACTACTAGTTCCAAGTTCAATAGTAAAGAAATGGATTGGTTTGGAATAGCAGTTGATCCCTATATTATTGTTCACCGCAATGATTCAGCAGGTAAAATTTCAACGTATAGCGATTTATCTAAAAAAGCGAGTTGGATGACAAATTTGAAAGAGGATAAGGAATTGTATCCTCTTATTGGTGGTGTGTTGAATAGAATGCGTTCGGAAGCTGATTCAACTCAAACGAAATGGTTCAATGCATTATTTAGTAAAAAAACAACATTCCAAGTTGACAGAGATTCTTCACTCAATCTCACACCAATTCTAACATTATATTCCGCATTTTATTCTGATAGTTCTCTGTATAAATCAAAATATAAAAAAGGGAAAGTCACCTACCCGAATCAAATTAAAGGTGGTACATTTTACTCGTTGCGTTCAGTCGGCATTGTGAAACAAGCCCGAAATTACACCAATGCTTGCACTTTTATTCAATATATAACAGAAGATGGTGTGAATCAGCGACTCAATAATTGGTGGAATACGTTCCCCATTTCTCAATCGATGAATCGATCATATACCTATCAGAATATACGATTCAAACGCTATCATGTCGCGATGTATAAGCTCTGTTCAGAGCGAAATAAGTCGAAATTGATATTGGATAAATTGGGGGAATAAAGTAATTTGAATATTCAAATATTTGAATATTTGAATAAAACAATCAAGGATTTTCAAACTTAGTTGACTTTAAACTTAGCTATATTGCAAATTAGCAATATGACTAAGAATGTCCGTTTTCATTGACTTACAAAGCCCATTTAAAACGCAAGATTCTTTTAATAGATAGAAAAAAATAAAAGGCAAACCTGTAAGCCGGGTTCTGTATCTCAACCGAAGTTAAGATGTCTATCATTTATCTAGCCCCAAACTCACGCGTGGGGTCAATCGACCTACCCTCCGAGTCAGGCGAGCAACCCTCAATGAATGCAATCTTGCGATTACACTCAAACCCCGGTATATTTGGTCTTTCAGTCCGTAAGGTTTACCTTGCCTCACACATTGCTGCCTGAGCGGTAGGCTCTTACCCCACCTTTTCACCTTTTCTCCCGAAAAATCGGGAGTAGTTTTCCTTTCTGTGGCACTTTCTGTTACCGACCGAAATCGATACCTTCCCGTTAGGAAGTACGGTGCTCTATACTGCCCGGACTTTCCTCCCCCCCAACGAATTGGGGCAGCGATAGACCGGTTTGCCTTTGCGCAAAGATACAAAAGAAAAAGAGACTATTTTTTTACAAATGTTTTAACACTTGTTTGAGTGTTCGTCGAGAAGACAACTTGATACGATCCGGGTGCAAATGAAGAGACGTCAACTTTCAATTGATTTTCCTTATTGATTATTTTCAAATAAACAACAGAACCTTTTGAATCAATCACCTGAATTGTATTAACGTTTTCAGTACCATCAATTACTAATTCATTTGAAACTGGATTAGGGTAGATTGAAAAATTCAAACTTTCCTCTTCAATACCCGCAAAAGCCGCGTTATAATTATCACGGTATTCTATTGCCGTAATATTTTCATTGCCTCCAAATTCATTTGTCGTAATTCGCAATATTGGTTCTTTCTGACCATTTGTCCACCATTCGTATTCATGACTCGCAGGTATTGGAATTGGAACCCATGTTGCACCAATAAATGGGAATGTATAGTAAATAGAGTCTAATTCTGTAATGTCATGTTTGATACGCAAGGCGTCGAAGGTACCGTAAGGAGTAGTAATTGAACCATATCCATCGACAGTTGTTGTACGTGTTCGGTGCTGATTCCAAACAGCATCTAAGATTGGATTGAAATTGATTAAAGTATAACCTCTAGAAAAATGTGTATTTCCGAAATCCAACGGAAAATCGTAACGCGTTTCGATGGTATCTGATTTGAATGGTATATCAGTTCCATTTACTGTCATTGCATAACCGAGTGATGTCAATGAATCATCAGTACACTTCGAATATTGATAAAGATTCTCAATCGATACAGGTAAAAATGTAGTGATTTGATCGATTGGTAAAGCAGTTGATTCTATGTAATAGCTAGCCTGATATTTGGCAGCTGCAAAGGAACCGTAGATAAATTGAATAAAGGTTGGCGCACCTGCCATCGAACGAAAATCTTTCAATATCTGACCCGTTGGTGTTAAATCGGAATAATCCCAGGTATATGCAGCACCTGTTAAAGAAACATCGTAACCATTGTCGTTTGCTTGACTCATGCGAACGGTGTCGCCACCTGTAGCAAAATCTGCTTTAACTAATTGAATTTGTGCTTGTGTTGCAAGTGAAAGGAGCACAATTGCGCTTGTAAGAATTTGTTTCATAGGTGTAAATTGCTGCCCAAATCTAATCAATTTAAAGCAATTAATTAATCAATGCATTTCTAGTCCAAAAGTAGTTGTAAAGTCAAGAGGTAAGATAGTGCCAGACTGCCCTTCTCTAACATTTACAGACACGCTAGCCACACATTTATAGACATCTTTCCCCATACTATTCTTACCATAGTAACTTAAATTAAGTAATTGAATGGAACTTGAAGAATTGTCAGCTCCTGCACTTGAATAAACGAATCCATTCTTTTTTACTTTAAGAATAACTGAATTATCCCATTTAATTTGACTAACCGATCCATTCTCGAAAACTGAAAAATCATCAATTAACTTACCACTTAGGCTGCCATCAACCAAAATTGACTTTTTACGGTGAGCACCATTTGTGTAGAATATTTCAGCACTTATCAAATGGTTTTGATCATCAATGTTGGTGTCTAAATTCATGCTTTCTCCAACTAATGTTTCATCTAAGAACCATAAAATATGGTCTATTGGTGTCGAATATTCATCCATCCATACTTTTAAGTTCCCGTTTGACTGCAGGACATGACGCATTTTGCAAGACGCATTGACTGCAAAGCCCAAAATCATTTCATTACACAATGTAGCCTCAGATCCATCATTAAATTCTACCTCTGCACATACGTTGTACTTTCCAGGCTCGATAATTTCCACATCATTAACACCAGAAAAAGTTCCATCGATATACCATCTCACCTCCTCAATAAACATACTATTCGGAAGTAAATCTTTCGACAGAAATGCTAAAGGCTGAGACGGAAGTGCTGCAAAAGTTAAACTTGATGGAAAATTTTGAATATCAAAAGGCACTTCTAAATCTATATTCCCTTCGTGTAAACCAATCTCAATTTCCATTTCCTCATTACCCAACTTACCAGAATACACTTTTACGCCATTTGACATATTTACAAACGTATTCATGAAAACATTTTCGTTTCCTGCCTCTAACAAAAAGCTTTCACTGCCCAATGTACCAGTAGCAGTGAAAATGGGAGAACTATTTGTTGATGGATCTTCTATCTCCTTTTTCTTGCAAGCGCCTAGCAGCACAACTGCAAAACACAGCAAGAGTATGGTGTTATATTTCATTGTAATTTTCATTTCTTGAAGCCAATTGTTTTTCTTAATGCTACTTGACCACTAAGTGGCAAAGCATTCGATATACCTAAAATTCGATCCGATGCAATTGGGTTGATAAGTTGCATTTGTACTTTCGCGCCTAATTCCCAATTCGAACCTAATTGATAAGTATAGCCCACTTGCAACTCAGCACCAAATGGTTTAAAAAATTCTGTTGAAGTATATCCTTTTTCCTCAACCGCCATGTTTCCATCTACATATTTTGTAAAGCTAAGCCCAGCAATTACTGGGAAAGAAAAACTTGCTCCGGCAGAAAGGGTGTGACGCTTAAATTGATAGCCAATTGCCAACGGAACTTCTAAACGCATCATTGAACTAAAACGATAATGATTGTCAACACTGTTTGAACCGAAACCATAAATCAATGAACGCTCCTTGATATAAACATTGTCAAATTGTTGTACTGAAATGCCTAGTCCAGCTGAATATCTGAATTTGCTTTTCTGGAATGAATAACCTAATTGGAGGCCATAATTTTTTGTAATTGCACTGCCATTTTCAGACGAAATAATTGGAGATTGACCTAATCCAAGTCCTACTTCAGCATACAACGCGTGAGGTGAACGTGTTTTTAATTTATAGAACGAAGGAATCAATTCACCTGAATGGTAAAATGGATTAATATCGATTGTTGCCAAGGTTGGAATGCCCTCAGTTTCCAACTTTTCTTTTTGAATCACATTGGAATTCGACTCAACAACCACCGCAGAACTGAATAAATCTTGGCGATCAACTAATTGTGTTGATTTATTTACTAACGCTAAAGATTCAACAGTTGATTCATTCGATCTTACTTTTTGTTGAATTCCCTGCTCAGGATTCACCGTGCCTTCCGAAACTTTATTCCTAGTTGTGTTTTGTATTGCTGATTGCTTATCAGCTGAATTTAACTTTGTATCAATTAAAGATGTGTATGATTCTGCTGAATTTACTGATTTTTTAACCTGAGATGAAGCAGATGAATTAACGTCCATATCAGTAGTTGAACCACTCGCTAATTCACGCACAGGTTCTTTCGCAACCGTTGATTTTGTTGTAAAAGGTACTTGCACCAATAGTAAAGTTCCAAAAAAGATCAATGCTCCAGCACCGCCCATCCACCATAGAAGACCTTTGCGTTTTTTACGCACAGGTAGCATTCCTTCAATATCTTTCCAATAAGCATCATTGTATTCTACTGTCGCATTTGATGCAGCATTAGAAAACAATTGATCTAATTCCTCGTCCGTCCAACTCATATTACCATTCGTTGCATTTGTACTTCCATTTTTTCTAGTTTTTCTCTCAACACTTTTCGCGCTGTTGAAAGGTGCCATTTTGATGTCCCTTCAGACATTCCCAATAAATCACCTATTTCTTTATGATTGTATCCCTCAATTACATAAAGATTAAAAACTTTACCGCTGATTTCAGGCAATGTTGCGATTAGTTTAAGCAGGTTCTCATATCCAAAGCTAGCTTCCACTTCGTTCTCAGTTGGAACTGCCTGAAGATCCAATTCACGTTCTGTTTCTTTTGCCGATACTTTTGATAAATAATTCTTTGATTTACGGTATTCGTCGATCAAGGTATTTACCATAATTCGTTTCGACCAAGCAGGGAAATTGACTTCTTTGTCCACATTTTCCAAACCTTTTAATATTTTCATGAAGCCAATGTTCAGCGAAGAGCGAGCGTCTTCATCATTGTTGTGGTAACGTCGACAAACAGGCATAAAAACCTTGAAGCAGTGCTCAAACAAAGCCTGTATAGCTTTTCGATCATCATGCACACACGCTTGAAGCAATTCAGTGTTGATATCGATTGACTTTTGCAAGGTTCTTATTTTGACGTTACTACGCAATTTACGATATATTTTTATAAATCCATCACTAATTCCCTGCTATCTCAACTCAAATTTATTGAGGCATTTCATTCACTTCACGTATATTTGAACGATCTTACCTCTTTAATGGTTGGTGAAACGCTTAAAAAAATGAAACTTCATCTTATTCGTCATGCTAAAACGGAACCTTTTGCTGCAAGTGGCAAAGATTTCGATCGTGCATTACTTCCAAAAGGAGTAGTGCAATCCAATGCTTTAGGTGTTTATTTAGAGATTCATTTAACGGAAACGGTGGAAGTTTTTTGTTCGAGCGCAAAACGCACGCGTCAAACTTTTGCGATTCTTGACAATTACTTGAAAGTTTCTAAAAAAACCTTCTTAGATGATTTGTATCTGTGTGATCGCGAACAATTTCTTGCACTTATCTGGAAATTAAACCATAAAAATGACCTGGTAATTATCGGTCACAATGACGGAATTTCACAATTTGCTTCTTACTTGACGGATGAATACATCCACATGAAAACAAGTGCCTACGTTTGTCTTGAATTCAAGTTGGATTCATGGAAGGAAGTATCAATGGGAACTGCTACTTTACTTGCTCACTATCGTCCTCAGGTTGTGTTGCCGTTGGATTAGTTGGTATATAGTGATACACAATAAAGTGACCGTTTTCTTGTCGTTTACGTTCTGCTTCCAATTCTTCTGCTTGACGCAGACGCTCTAAATACATCCCTTCCAAATCGGGTGGTTCAATTCCGAGTTCTTTTTCGATCTCATACTGAAACTTAGGTCGTTGAGGTCCTTCCTTCCGGAATACAAAAGCGAGGATGATACCCGTTAAAAAACCCATTAAATGTCCTTCCCATGAAACCCGCTGTTCCATTGGAAAAACACCCCAAATCATACTTCCGTAAATAAACGCTACAAACAAAGAAATACCTTGTAAAGGCAAGAACTTTCGAATAACACCTGAGGTAAACAAAAAGGAAGCAAGTCCGTAAATAACGCCACTCATACCGATATGGTAAACACCTTTATCTGCAGCGTATGCCCACAATAAAAACCCAGTGAAAATCCAAATAAGTACGAAAACTTTCACGGCAATGCTCCTGTAAAAGTAAAATAAGGCAGCTGTAAGTATGAAGGTAGGAAGTGAATTGTTAATGATGTGCTCAATCTCCCGCGAGGAATGAAGGAGCGGCATGAAGAGGATCCCTTTTAATCCATCAAGTGATTTTGGCAAAACACCTAAAGTATGTAGTGGATAATTAAACAAATGATTTGCCCACTGAAATAGCCACATTACAATGAGTAAAAATGCAGGAATCAGAAAGGATTCAGTTGCTGTTCCGAAATGTTTTATTGGTTGTTTCACAGGCCTCCGAGGTCAAAAGGTGTGCCCCTAAGAAAAGACTGCCAACTTGTCCGATTAATCGACTTTTTTCAAAAACAAGGTGCGACGAGGAATTTCATCGGTCTTCAATTTCAAGTCATTTCCTACAAGTGATACTATTTGATAACTTTCAGGGATTCCTATCTCAAAAAATACTGAATCTTTTGCTTCATTTAATTTCCACTTCCCTTTATCGCTGGTCATTTTACCAAGATAATTAGGTGCTTGTAATTCTAGGCTTTTATCTTCTCCAAAAACGAAGAATGTTTTGCCTTTTAAACGCTCGAACTCTTCTTCCATCTTGCCTTTTAGCATTTCACGCACATCCTCTTCAACGCCTTCAAAATGTTCTGAATAATCAATTTTTTCTAGACGCCATTTGCCTGCTATTTTGTCTTCATTTGAAGAACAAGCCAAAAGGATAAAGGTCAAAGCAATAATGGAAAGTAGTTTCATTTCAAATTTTGTTTCGACAAATATAAAACACATTCAGCTATAAAAGATTAGTTTTGTATAGAAGACTTTTACCCATGGATGAAATTGTAAATAAAGTAAAAGATAGCGGATTGATCTCATTAGATTTGGCTATGTACAAGCCATCAATACCTATTGAAGGACTCGACTTAGCGGATCAACTTTGGCAGGGATTGGTGCTGAAAGAAAAGGATTTTAGAGAATGGATCAAGACCAACAATTGGCAGCAATACGTCGGAAAAGCGATTTATATACATTGTTCTGCTGATGCGATCATTCCGACTTGGGCATTTATGCTTGTTGCATCTAAACTTAGTGGAATTGCACATTCATTCATTGTTGGATCTCAACTTGATTTAGAAAAACAACTTATTCATACCGCCATTCACCAGCAAGACCTCAACGAATTTAAAGACGGTCGCATCATTATCAAAGGATGTTCAGATATTTCTTGTCCCGACTTTGCGATGGTCGAATTGGTTTCTTTTCTCCAGCCTGTAGCAAAGAGTATCATGTATGGTGAACCGTGTTCGACTGTACCTGTTTTTAAGAGACTAGAAAATAGGGACTAGAGACGAGAAATTTGGAATTTGGAATTAAAAAGCTTCTCAACAAATCAACAAAAGCCGTCTTTCGCTATTTTTTTCAAGTGGTGCGCGATGAAGACACGGCAAAACTTCACTTTCGGGATGGTCAATTGCTAAACGCCAAATATGTCCAAGTCCGAGATTGATTAGTTCTGCTTCAGGTTTAGCTTGATAGTGGAGATCGAAGAAATTTTCACTTAAAAAAGCTTCAAACCCATCTTGTGGGCCATCATAGAGCTTTTTAAGTTCAGCACTGATTTCTGGAACGAGTATTTTTTGAATGGCTTGTGAATT
>JAIOZF010000094.1 GCA_021740745.1 Crocinitomicaceae bacterium
CTTTTTCGCCTTTTGTAACGACAAAACGACGCAAATAGAAAGGAGAACGACTTCCGAAAGTTGTTGGATCTGCTTCATTTGAGTTCCAATAAGGTCCGTACATGATAGGTGCAGAACCGTATTGCTCACGTTTCAAATAGGCGTGAAGTGTAACCAAGTTTTCAGGGTCATTTTCATCCAATGGTGGATTTGCGTTTGAACGAATTACGATTACTGCGAAAGAGCTGTATCCAATCATCAACAAGATAAGCCCCATTGTCGCATTGTACACAATTGCATTTCCTTTTTTACGAGCGAAACGAATTAACCAAATACATAGAATTACAAGTGTTGCAAAAAAGAAAATTGTTCCTGAATAGAAAGGTAAGCCAAGTGAATTTCTGAAGGCAACTTCAAACGAAGAAGCAAGAGATATTGAACCTGGAATCACACCCTCTTGAATGAATCCTAAGGCAATGATACTCATTAATCCAACAGCAATAAATTCGGCAATTTTATTCTGTCTTTTTACTGATCTATAAAACAGATATACAAGCCCAATCCCCAAAGCACCTGGGACAATTATAATTAATTTAACGAACACAGAATACAAAAAGATGATTCCAAGACATGCAATAAAGAAGCCATTAAAAAATTTCATGTTTATCTTCCCATAGCGATAATAAATCATATAACTAATTGCCGGTACAACAAGGATTCCTAATAAATGGACCCCAATTGCTAAACCAAGTAAAAACATGATTAAAAGCAACCAGCGATTTGCCGCGGTACCATCATGTAAAGTTCCATTCTGAACGAGCGCCATTTCTTCATCCCATTTCAAAATTGCCCAGAAAATAACTGCAGTAAACAAAGATGCCATGGCATAAACTTCCCCTTCCACAGCTGAAAACCAAAATGAATCAGAGAATGTGTAGGCAAGTGAACCGATAAATGCGCTTCCGAAGATGGCAATTTGATCGCCAGTTGAAAGATCTGCTTTATCGCGTAATGCTATTTTCTTCAATAGAATAGTAAGCGACCAAAACATGAAAAGAATGGTCATCGAACTTGAAACAGCAGAAAGTCGGTTAATCCAAACTGCCACATCTACTGGATCAGCGAAGAAAGAGAACATACGCCCCAAGATCATAAATAAAGGCGCACCTGGAGGGTGACCAACCTCTAATTTATAAGCTGCAGTGATATATTCCCCACAATCCCATAAACTCACTGTATCCTCAAGGGTAATAAAATATACAATTGTTGCGACTAGGAAAACTAGCCATCCAAGTGATAAATTCCAATTTTTGTAACTCATTCGTTTCTTATTTCTTGATTAGACCAAATATGGCGATAAACATAGAGAAAAAAGTAAAAGAACTTTTCTCTGAGTTGCGAATTTAAAAATATAAAAGCAGTGTTGCATCTTAAAAAAGTGAAAAAATGCCAAAATACTTTTGTGGATAACAATCGCTTAACTAAAAAACGAAAATATTTTTAGTTATAACAACGTGTAATTAAATATTTGTTTTTAAATTTGCACCCGTTAATGCCCCATGGTATAACCCTCCTTCACTCCGTTTCGGCGGAAAGGTTGGTAACACTAAACCATAAGAATGACCCATGGTGTAACTGGCAACACGTCTGGTTTTGGTCCAGAAGAGTCTAGGTTCGAGCCCTAGTGGGTCAACAAAAAATCCTCAGAGAAATCTGAGGATTTTTTTGTGCCCTTAGGGTGAGAAGTTTATGCCGAGAGAAGCGCAGCGGAATCGAGGAAAGCCCTAGTGGGTCAACAAAAAAGCTTCATCTTTCGATGAAGCTTTTTTTGTATCTTAGAAATTAATTTAGCAGACTTAATGGTATAAACTACCTAATGATGCTAGGAATTAGTGTTTAATCACTTGTACATTGCTCGCACCAGAAGCATCTGTTAGTTTCAACAAATAAATCCCATTTGCAAATTGACTCATATCAAACGTGATTTCTGACGAAGATATAGTGCGCATTTCAACCAAAACTTTCCCAGAAATATCTAAAATTGCAGCTGTTGAAATTCCATTTGTTTTTGATAAATCAACATGTAATAAATCTTTTGTTGGATTTGGATAAACTATAACATTGGATAAATTAGATGTTTCTAGTCCTTGGGTTGCTGAACAAATTGGATCAATATCGAACGCTTGCACTTGATCACTGCGATTATCAGCATCACCTTGATTTGCTGAAAAACCAAGTCCTCTATTCGCAAAAACTTCCCATATCAAGCATTTATTCGCTCCAGCATACAAGATTTCATCTGCCAATAGAATGGCATCTCTCCCATCCACAAAACCAGGTCCGCAAGGAGTCAATTTTAATCCTTCAATCACCAAAGCCATAGCAATATTATTGCCTCCAGTTCCTGTTTTTATATCAGCATCAAAACCATACTCATCTATCAATGCCCAATTCAAATCCCACAACATTGATGCCCATACAAAACCAATCCCGTGAGGTTCGCTCAAACTTGTGTTGTTCGTATTTGCATATTTGTAATTGTTAATCGACGCATCTGTTGAATATGGAGCTGGTCGAATACCCGTGCCATTTGTTGGCTCATTTGTCACGTAAGTTCCCACTCCTCTTGGATCTCCAGCCAGATCTGTTGGTTTCATCGTGATCATCATTCCAAACCAATCTGACCAGCCCTCACCCATTTGTTCTGCATTGTATAAACAGTCAACATTATCAGCACCACCTACCAGACGAGTTGAAATACCATGACCATATTCGTGCGCAATGATAACATTATCAAAATCAGAATCAGTAGCAGTTAAGTCCCCTGGATTAACAATCGTAGCATTAACGATATCACCGGCATTTATAATGCTCTCAAACGAATTTCCGTCAGCTTGAGAAACCATAATTGATGGAATATTCACAATACTAGATGTTCCTCCCATTGCTATTGGCGCGCCAGCTTGATTATTCATAATAATAACTCCAACTGCACCTTGCGCTTGACAAGCCTCCACTTTTAGAGCGAAAGTACAACCACCTCTTCTTACTAATGCAATTTTACCGGCAAGCTGAGCACCATTCAAAATTGTTTCACAAGCATCAGTTGTATTGGTTCCATCATCTAAAACAAGCACCAAATCCTCAGTTAAAGGAACTGTAGGAATCGGAGGACCAAAACCTGCAGTAGATGAAAAATAACTTCCCGCAATACTTGTCGGAGAATTAATCGTTAACAAATCAGGAACATTGCTTGATGTCCACAAATACATTTGCATACGTGGACTTTCTCCTTCTGGAGGTGTCCCAAAATTCGCATTGTTTGTTCCGCTGCCATCTTGCGCATCTGCCAATACTGGATCCGCTCCTAGTCCATTTCCTGAATAATTCAATTCTTGGAAATTTCCACTTTCTTCATCAAACCCATAATAAGCCCAAATGTCGTGCATCATGTTGTTCATATAGAACAAATTAGTAATTACGGCATCTAAATTCCCTTGAACTCCAACAAGAGAGTCATAAGCATAATCAAAATTCAACGATGGACCTCCATTGGGAGAATATCCAGGAGCATCATCATTGTTAATATCATCAGATGCAAAAACGTTATTTCCTCTTGTGATGGAAAATTCATCGCCAATATTGCCGTCAACATCATGCCAGCCGTAAGGAGAAAAAGTTGCATCAGAAGGATTAATTACCAAGCTTCGATTACCGTGATTTGGACTTTCAATTGGTAAGGCATACACCATGTATTGATCTAGACCTGGAGGCGGAGGCGGTGGCATCAATTTGGAATTATTTGATGTCGCATGATGGCTGTGCTCATCTTTTTCACATGTATCAAAATTACATTGTGAAACCCAATCATTTCTAAAAATCAACTCACCAGTTAGGGCAGAAATTCGAATTGACCACCAATGATCACCTTTAATTGGCTGAATGCTTAAATCCCAAACTAATTCAGGTAATTTTCCATTCATGTTTATCATCAATCGCACGGGAATATTCACTTGTGACATACTTCCTTTGTCGAATAAATAAACGTGGTTTTTCTTATTTTCTTCAAGAATAGGTGTGCTTTGGTATTCAACTCCAATGATTTTTGAAGCGAATTGTATTGCAGACTGAACAGTGATTATTTGTTCAACCGAAAATTGATCTGGTAGATCTTGGAACTGACCAGTTGCTGCAATAACTCTATTGTTTTTGATTGTCGCTGATCCAATACCGTTTACAACTGGCAATCCGTTAAGCGTTTGACGAATATAAAAATGTTTAACCCCTTCCGCTTTAGAACTTGCGGTGGAAGTAATTTCAATTCCATTAAAATCGGCAGCTTGAACCGACCATTTACTGGTATTTTGCTGAAGGTATTCTTGAATAATTGCTTGTTCAAGTTGAGCCTGAGCATTTGTCAGACATAAGAATGTCAAGCAAAAAAGGAGAATTTGTTTCATAGTTAACAGATTAATAGGTGCAAAATAGGTAAAAACAAATAAGTTACCTAACCATTTAATCAAACATCTGCACCCTTTAAAAGTTCATATGCCGACAATTATGAAACCTCCTTGTCAAATTAAAGAAATCATTAGCAACATTTATACTTCGCAATATTGCGAAGAAGCCCTTATTTTTCTCGCAATACAGACGTGTGGTTTATTGAAAAAACTGAATTCAAAATGCTTTCATCTTATTTCAAAACCAAAAAGCCTCTCAAATTTGAAAGGCTTTCTGTATGCTAAAGAATTGTTGTATACCTTAAACTCGCAAAGTATCTCCCTGCCAATTCTGAATTGCCTTTTTAATAGCTGTTCCAGATAAGTTTTCGCTAATTGCTCGATCCATCAACCCAATTAACTCTTCGTCACTTGCAAAACGCAAAGCTATAATCTGTCCCAAACGCAATTGTTTTTCTTTAGATGAAAAAGAAGTCCCTGTCAATTCAAAATACCGTAAACGCATTTCAACTCGGATAATTCGATCCTGATTTCGCAAACCATAAGACCGTGCAAGTAGTCCTAGAATTAGTAAAATAACTGCAGTTAAGGTGAAATAAATCTTATGAGCAAGTGATTGGTCGTCCTGAAAAACATTGATTATCGACCAAACAAAAATAACAGCTGTTATTGGGGTCAAAATAAAATGATGAACAGGATTTAATCGACTGTGATTCTTGTAGTTTTGCATGCTCAGGGATTTGGGATTATTGAAAAATATATTGACTCGTTAGCATTTAAATCATAACACTCATAAAAATGTATTGTTTATTGATTTGAAAAATGAATCCTTCAAATTATAAAATTTTCGAATCTTCAAATTCCATTACGGTT
Source organism: Crocinitomicaceae bacterium (assembly GCA_021740745.1). Taxonomy (GTDB): domain Bacteria; phylum Bacteroidota; class Bacteroidia; order Flavobacteriales_D; family Crocinitomicaceae; genus M0103. Next base: position 5,313 of record JAIOZF010000094.1, read on the forward strand.
CAATCCAGGCAATCACCTCATCGAAAAATACACTTTTAAAGTAAAACCGAGATGAATGAATTCGGCCAAGTTTGGTACAATCAACTAATTTCAAAGATGAATTTGGGAAATGCTGAGCAAAATAAAGTGACAATTTTTGAGCTTCATGACCTTTGTTACACCCTAAACGAGTGGACCCATATTTATTTGCTCCGGGACCGAAAAGACCAAATTTATTGTCTTTTTTTCGCAAGGCAAAGTCCTTTTCATTGTATAAAATGAGTAAGCGCACATTGTCCTTGGAAGGAATAGAACTGTTTCTTTGAAGATAATTCACCCAAGAAACTCCTCCACTTGTCGCTGGAGCTATTAAACAAAGATTAACACGATTCTGAGCCAGCCCAGGAATGGAATTAGGAATGACATTGTAAACGCACGATTGAATTACTTTTGCGGCTAAACTGTGACCAATTATATTCATTTGTTTGAAATCTAATTTATTCAGAAGCGATCTCAAAGCAAGTCCAACGGTATCCGCACGCTTATATGTTTGTTCAAACATTTCAAACAAGGAATCATTCTTAGCTGAATTGGTGGAAAAGCAACAATCATAAGATGCGTCCCAATAAACTTTTAGACTTGGTACGTTATGCTTTCCTCGTGTTTCAATCAATTCATCCCAAAAAAGGAAATCCTGCGTGGCGGTCCGATCATTCGATTGTGATTCAAAACTCTTTCGAAAACCATGCACTAAAACATTAAGACCTAAATTATTCTTCGTCAATGAATTGATGTAGCGTATTTTAAATGACATAATTGAATCATTCAACTTGCTTATACTTGGTTCATCAGAAAGGGTAAATTGACAATTATAAAGTTTAGCTATTTTCTCAAAATCAGCTGAATGACTGATATACCATTTCGTAAGACTTGCATCACAATTTTGTAGACTGCTATCTGCGATAAAATAATCTGGATAAATTTTTCCTTCTCGATCAAAAAAAACAGCAGTTTGATTCATACTATTTTCCCTTTCACCAAAAACAACATTTGTTTGGGAAGAAGACAAGAAGATCGTGTTTAAAAAACAAAAAACCAGACTTAATTTGAGAAAATCAATTTTCATTTTTATACAGGGCTTTAATGGAATAATCACCTTTTGAATAATAATCTGGAGTCGATTTAACTGAAACGAAAACAAATGCAATTGCAGCAACTTACATAAGCCAATTTGCAATGTAAATGGTAACGGACTTTCCATAATACAAATGAAAGGAAAAATATGGAGTTTTAAAAAGAAAGGGTTAAAGTCACGCACTAGAGCAAAGAAGAAGTAACAAGGAGAAGAGAAACCCGCTACAATTTCTATCTTTGCAAAAAAAAAGCATGAGCGAGCAACGAACAGAATTAGGTGATTTAGGCGAATTTGGTTTAATTGACCGATTAACTAAAAACATTGAATTAGTAAACAGTTCTACAATTTTGGGAGTTGGCGATGATGCTGCAGTAATTTCTATTTCTGATGATGAAGCCTTGTTAATGTCAACCGATATGTTGGTGGAAGGTGTCCATTTCAATTTAATGTACATGCCATTGAAGCATTTAGGCTTTAAGGCGGTTGCAGTAAATGTATCAGACATTTGCGCTATGAATGGAAAAGCGGAGCAAATCACTGTTTCTTTAGCCGTTTCAAATCGTTTTCCATTGGAAGCATTGGAAGAATTATATGAAGGAATAAACGCCGCTTGCAAGCAATATAATGTTGATTTAGTTGGAGGAGATACAACTTCTTCTTTTTCCGGCTTAATCATCAACGTTTCTGTTGTTGGTCGCGCTAAAAAATCAGACATAACGTACCGCTCTGGCGCCAAAGAATTTGATTTGTTGGTGGTGTCGGGTGATTTGGGTGGTGCTTATATGGGACTTCAAGTGCTTGAGCGAGAAAAGGAAGTTTTTAATGCGAATCCAAATATTCAACCTGATTTGGATGGTCACGATTACATTATGCAACGACAGTTAAAACCTGAAGCGCGTCAAGACATTATCGGTTTTTTAAAAGAACTTGATGTAGTTCCGACAGCTATGATTGATATTTCTGACGGTTTGGCTTCTGAGATTTTGCATCTGTGTAAAGCAAGTAATGTTGGATGTCACGTTTACGATGAGAAAATTCCAATAGATGCAAAAACATCGATGACTGCAATCGATTTCAACATTGATCCTGTAACAGCAGCTTTAAATGGTGGGGAAGATTACGAACTATTGTTCACGGTGAAACAAGAAGATTTCGATAAAATCAAAGGGAACCCAAACATGACAATCATCGGTCACATGACACATGCAAATGATGGGATTTACTTTGTTGATAAGAATGGTTCTGCTGTTACGCTAAAAGCTCAAGGTTGGAAGCATTTTGAATAAAATTAGGAGGCCTTCTTTTGTGAAGGTGAATTTCCGTCTTTCACGATTTTAACAAAATCCTTCTTAGTAACTTTATATTCAGCCCAGGCTCTAAAGTCGAAGTAATCCATAGCAATTTTTTCTATTTTATCAGTAGAGAAAGCATTCAAGCTTGTCAATAATTCCTGCCAGTTTTCTTCTTCATCAAAACGATCTTTGCATTTAATTTGCTTCGCGATAAATTGCAAGAAAACCTTCTCAAAATCGTGCATTTTGTTTCGTGATTTCAAGAATCGTTGTGAGTTTTTTAATGCGTAAGGCAATAATTGACTGTGTTTCATTTCCATATGAATCAAGAGGTCAATTAAGTAGGTGAACGCAAATATATCCTCAGAAGGGTCTAAATCAGGGTCATTGAAGATCTTATTCACCCATTTTAAAGCTGCTGAATAATTGTAAACACCTAAATATACCGTTGCTATTTTAAACGATAAAAAAGAACGACGAAGAGATGTTATTTTACCATCATACAAATCAATTCCTCGTTCTATTTCAGGAATCAACGTGAGAGCCTCTTGAAAATCTCCTCGTTTGATATGAATTATTAATTCAACACTTCTGCTACTTGCAAACAATTTAATCTGCATATCATCATTCAAATCTGGACCATGTTCATTGGCCAAAGCAGTCAATTTTATCAAAAGTGCATCTGCAACTCCGCGGTTTCCAAGTGATTCATGAATATAAATTGAGTTGGTTAGAATAGATAGATACGTATTCAGTTGATTTTTGAGTGCTTCACTGTTCTTTTCAAAATGTGAAAGATTCTTTTCGAGGTGAATTACACTGCTTTCAAAATCCTGAATAGCATAATAGTAAGCACTTTGAATATGATTGTATAAATAAATTTCTTCAAAAGAAGCTCTTTCAGAGGGTCCTCTTAATTGCTGAAAAATTCGCAAGTAAGCGGCCCGATCTTCATCGGAGCGAGCAATTCCTTTTTTATTCAGTGTACTGAACAATTGACTTTTAATTTGCCAATACAAATTATATTGTCGGATATGTTCTTCCATTTCTAAATCTGTAACAGATAATTTTTCAATTAGTGGAAAAGACTCATCTGTATATCCTTCATTCTCAATCATTTTTTTATTGAGTCGAGAAATTTCTTGTAAAAAGATATAGCGTTCATTCTTAATGGCAACTTTTTCAGCACTTCGAAGAATTCGCTTTGCTTGATCATATAAAGCTTTGTTATAAAGAATATCTACTGCATGCAATTGTTTGTGTAATTGAGCATCAATCGAATTGGTCGAATGAAATGCATCTAACGCAGCAAGAATATGATCATATAATCGCTTTTTAGTAATTGAAAACCGATTAATAAATGCTTCTTTTTGAAAAAATTTAAAAATCAACTTTTCATCGTAGATACTCTGCTTATCGAGGAAATCAAAGAGAATTACATAATTGTTTTCATCTCCAATCGTATGTCGCCCAGCTAATAATTTGAAATAGCGTTTTTCAGATTTAGTCATGGACTTAATCAGTTCAAAAAGAGCTTCTTTTACTTTGGTAGACATGTATATTAAATTTGAATCAAAAGTAGTCTTACGAATCTAAAAAAAGGAAACAAAACAAACACAATAAAGATTTGAAATGTATCTTTTATTGATTAAACAAAAAATTTAGACTTGTGTTCAATAAGACAAAAAAAAAGCTCCACTCAATGTGAAGCTTTACTATTTCTATTGTAAGAATTTAATTTTTTCTACGACCACTTTCGTCTTTATCGTTGTTCGGATCTGTAATTCCACCTTCTCCTGTAACGGAAGTACCGCCATCGTTCGAATTAGCATCATCTGAAGAGGTTCTCCAAGTCGGAATTTCTTGTGGTGTATCTGTATTCGGTTGAACGTTTTGCTTACTACAAGACACAGCCAACAACCCCACAAACACAAGCGATATATAAATAACTCTTTTCATTCTGTATCTATTACACAAACAAACATAGAACATTAAT
>JAIOZF010000095.1 GCA_021740745.1 Crocinitomicaceae bacterium
GATTGTCCTGCTTTAACTTTGTGACGAAACCATCACTCCAACTCTTTGTGTTTTTACTTTCGTAAAGAATACGTCCAGCTTCAATACCACTTTGGGTTCGCACAATCTGAATACAATCTGCACCATTGGCACCTTTCTTCACTTCTTCAATTGAATCATGAGGATGGAGTTCACGTAAGATTTCTTCAATAACCAACTCTTGAGCTTCTCCTTGAGATTGCATACTGCCTTGAGTTGCTCGCTGATGCGCTTCTTCCAATTTTTGCTTCAGTGAATCAATGATGTTTTCTTTTTCTTTGATTTTAAGAAAACTCTCCATTTGCACTTGCTCTTTCATCGTGATTTTTGCAGCATCCAAACGTTCAGTCAATTCTCTTTCTTTTTCAAGATGAATCTTTGCTTCACGCTCTTCAAACTCACGACTTAATCGTTGCAATTTGGCTCTGGTTTGATTGAGTTCAATCAATTGAGCACTCTTACGGTTAAGCTCTGCTTCCAAGTCTTCCAGTTGTTTAACCTTTTCATCGTTTACCTCCTTACGGATAGCATCTTTGATGGCTTTTTCTCTGGTTTCCAGTTGAGACTTCACTCGTTCGGACACGAGGTCGTTGATGTCTTCACGCTCTTGTTCAAGTGCTTGAGACATTTTTTGAAATTCTTCTTTTTTCAATTTCAAATCCCGTTCACGCTTGTCTAATTCCGACTGTAAGTCTTTACGGATGGAATCTTCAAATTGCGTTACTAATAGTTGGTCTACATCCAAAAGGCTATCGCAGTTTGGGCAGTTCAATTGTTTTTTCATTTTCGTTTTCATGACTGTATAAATTTTAATTAGACATAATTCATCAACCAACCTTTGGTTGACACCTTTATTAATTATTTGCTTGTTTTGCCAGATACACGAACTATGTAATTGGCTTGGCAGAGGGGATTCACATTTCTGTGCTGCTTATTTATTTATACGTAAATAAAAATAAAATGTTACATATATGTTACATTTATAAATATTTTTATTACCTTTGCCCCAAAATGAGACAATTATGAAAGACCAAGAATTTTTAGAAAAATTAGGGCAAAGGATAGCCCAGCTGCGCAAAGAGAAAGGGTGGACGCAAAAAGAGTTCTCTGAAAAATTAGGGATTCAAAGAACTGCCTTAGCGAGAATCGAAGTGGGAAATGTGAATACTACAATAATTTCTCTTAAGACAATTGCTGACGCATTGTCAATTTCAATTAATTACCTTTTTGACTAATTATTAATAAAATGAAGAGGTATCGATATTAATATCTCCTTCATCAATATGCATTTTGCCATTGGATAAAATAATAACAATGTCAAATGTCATTGGAAAAGAAGTTGACGTAATGTGTCCATCACCACTATCTTGGTCCTTGTTTGAACCATATTGAAGCTGAACTTCAATAGCACCATACCCTTGAATAGTAATTTCTCCCTTAGTATTGACGTGCAAGCTGTTTATTGTTAAATCGAATACTTCTTCAATAGAAGTGTGGGTCGATAGTTCATCTAATTCAGAAGGAATGTCATGAAGAAAATATTCGAAAAACAAATTCTCTAAGTTCTCTATTTCTATTTTCTTGTTTTCAGGTGGTCTTGCCAAGACTACCTTAAACTTATACCCACCCAGCGAACTTACGTAATCTGCCATTGACGCAAGTTTTTTCTTAGAAGCTGTATCCATTTTACCAGATTTCACTTCTATTACTATTTTCTCTTCTCCTTTCGTGATTAGCAGGTCCGCTATAAAGTTCCCAAGACGTTTTTCGAGCTCTACATTGTATCCTTGATTCATGTAATCCTCAGCCAGTTGTTGCGTAGCTAAAAGATGAAGATTCTTATATAAGAGTGATTTTTTAATTTCCATTTTGTTCAAGATTGAATTTAAAAAAAGCATTATTCATTTCACCACATTCAACATAAACCACATGGTCTTCGTTCTGAACTGCTTCAACTAATTCGACAACGACTTCTCCAGGTATCCCCGTAACATCTATCAAATCAAAATCATTTTGAGACAAATCAAAGCTCCCAGCAATGCGATATTTTACTTGTTTATCATCTACAAATAGAAATTCTGTAAGTGAGTCCCAGATAGGTTTGCTTATGTTGTCAGCATCAGTTCCTGTGGGCTTATTAAAAAAATAGTATGCTATTCCATATAAATCACCTGTCTGCATTTCAACAGGGTGACAAAACTTTTCAAGTGAATTTCTTATTAATTGAATATATGCCTGTCCCTTGAGGTTATTTTTCTTCCAGCTATTATACGATTTGGGTTGACCCCTAAAAACAAAACTATGTGTCATAAATATTTATGTTTACCCAACCCTTTGTTCATACAAATACGCCTGAAAACCTATAAAAGCATTCCTAATACTTGGAATATCTCCTAAGGCCTTTTTTGCATCTGCAATTGCGTTATACTTTAACTCCAGTAAGTCTGGTAGTTTATCATCATCCAGTTCGTTCACTCCAACACGAACGTATTGTTCCAAAACAAAATTGAGGAACTCCTGCTGTGAAGGATTGTAGCTGTCCAGTTTAATTTTTGCTCGTTCGGCACGTTCCAAACGAGGGACAATGTCTCGGTGGTATGCAACGTAGGACAATATATCAAATAAATCAGAATCCTCTCCGTGAACTATCTTTCGGAGGTCTTCCAATTGTTCGTTTGAATAACCTTTTTCACTCAATTCTTCTAAAAGACGTTTTCTGGTACTTGGGATGATCCAAATCTTCCGTAATTCTTCTTCAGAATTGAAAAAAGATGGTAAATCACCAAAAAGTTTTTGAATAAATTCTTCAGCAGATATTGGTTTACCTTCTGGCGACCAAAAACTCGTCTTGCGCATACTATCAAATTGACGCACCACATTATCTGCCAATTTAATTTTGACCATTTTCCGAGGAGGATTGTCACATACACATGGTATATTCCCACATTCTGAACACGGTTCTGGAATTGGTTTTTCACATACACATGGTCGTTCACCACAATGTGAACAAGGTTTTGGAGCAGGTTTGGTTGTTGGAGGTTCTGGGTCCAATGGTTCTCCGTCCCATTCAGGGTCTTTGAAGTGATGGTGCGCATTAACAAAGTCGTACACCGTGAAATAATCTTTCCCGTCAAAAAGACGAGTTCCTCTACCCACAATTTGCTTGAACTCAACCATACTATTTACAGGTCTGAGTAAAACAATATTTCGAATTTCTGGAGCATCAACTCCTGTTGAAAGTTTTTGAGAAGTCGTCAGGACTGTTGGTATGTTCTTTTCGTTGTCTTGAAAATCTGCTAAGAATTGTTCACCGATTGCACCATCATCCGCTGTTACTCGAACGCAATACTTCGCATTTTTACTGGTTGCATATTGGTTGATTAAATCACGAACTGCAGCTGCATGAATTTGCGTAGCGCAAAAAACCAAGGTCTTTTGATTCTGGTTAATTGTATCCATGAACAATTTCACACGGTACTCTTCACGCTCTTTGATTTGAATGATTCGGTTAAAATCAGCCTCCGTATATTTTCGTTCTACTTCAATTTCACCTTGTTCCACAGTATCACCTGGAGTGAATTCATATTCGTCAATGGTCGTTTTTATCTCAACCATTTTGAATGGTGTAAGGAATCCATCATTAATCCCCGCTTTTAAAGAATAGGTATAAACTGGTTTTCCGAAGTAATCATAGGTATCACCATTGACATCACGCTTTGGTGTGGCTGTGAGACCCAATTGAACTGCTGGTGAAAAATAATCCAGAATGGCTCTCCACGAACTTTCATCTTTGGCTCCTCCTCGATGACATTCATCAACGATAATTAGGTCGAAGAAATCTGCTGGGTATTGGCCAAAATTGAATTGGATTGTACCATATTCTTCTTTAGGCTCTGCCGCTAAAGAAAAGGTTTCTGATTGGTCATTGTTCTTATCGACATTTGCATTTGTCATAAACGTTTGAAAAATGGTAAAGAAGATGCTTCCATTGGTTGGAACTTTCCCTTTTTTCTTAATCTCAGAAGGTTTGATACGGACTAATGCATCATCTTCAAAATCACCAAATGCATTAAATGCTTGACTTGCTAATAAATTTCTATCCGCTAAAAACAGGATTCGAGGACTGCGTTTCCCATCTCTTTGCAAGTTCCACTTGGCATGGAATAATTTCCAACAAATATGAAAGGCTGTAGCTGTTTTACCTGTTCCTGTTGCCATGGTAAGCAATAATCTATTCCTTCCTTCAGCAATACCATCCAACACTTCCATGATGGCGTTGTATTGATAATAGCGAGGACCGTATTTCCCTTTGAAGAGTTGGAAAGGAACATCATCCATCTTCTTTTTCCAATCAATAATTTCGGCTTCCTTTTCTGAGTGTGCAGGCGGAAAGCACATATTCCACAACTCATCTGGAGACGGGAAATTATCAACATCTCCTTCTTGTGCATGCTCCATATCCATTTGATAGATTTGGAGACCATTTGTAGCAAAAGTATAACGTATGTTTAAGCGTTCTGCATAATCTTTTGCTTGACCAACACCTTCTGTATAGTAACTATCTCTTGATTTGGCTTCAATAACGGCCAAACGTCTATTGTTGTATTCCAACACATAATCTGCCTTGAGCGGAGCAGTTTTTCTGCCTTGCCCCAACAAACGACCTTGTGAAATAGGGAATTGCTTGCGGACTTTACTACCTTCCACAACACCCCAACCTGCTTCTCTCAAAGCGGGGTCGATGTATTCAAATTCTGTTTGTGCTTCGTTCATTATACTGCTCTTAGATATACATAAAAGATTGAGGAGCGGTAAAGTTTTCGTACTCTTCTTTTGGATTAATAGGCTTTTTGTACAACATGGTTTTACCAACCTCAATTGCAACTGCTATATCTCGACCTTCATAGTATTCATTAAAGAAATCTTCGTCAATTCCCGACATCTTTTTTGTTTTCAGCCATATAGATTCAGGCGAGTCTTGATGAATTTGTTTTATGGTAAACTCCCCAATAATTCTGCCCACAGGCATCGTTGAATAGACAACAATAGTCTGCACCTCAATATTCCTAAACGCTCTTTTTCGGAATTCGAATTTTTTTTCTCCTGAGAATATTTTATTAGCGAATTCAGGTTTTATGGATAATAATACTTTCATATTTTGAATGAATATTTTGCAATATTTATAAAATCTTCTTCTGATATTTTTCGGAAACCTCTTGGCATATCCATAATATCGGGAATCACGCCATTTTCATTCAACCATCTCAAATTTGGTCTTTTTGGATAAGAAAAGGCATATAAAAAATTCACAATAAATGGCCTGCTACTTTTGTTGTAGTTCCAGTGTTTTTTTAATTCCTCATCATCAAAAACACTTCTTTTTCTACAAAGTGATAAAAAAGTTGCTTCATCTTTTATATCTGTAATTACAGATTCAACAATTCCAACTGTTGTTGCAACTCCAGTATTAATTGCGTTGCCAGCATCTCCCGTCCTGTAAAAAATGATACGGTCTCCACTTTTTAAATCACGCACTAAAGAACGACATATATAGACTTTACTTAAAGCATTTCTATGAGGTCTATTTTCAATAAAGTCCATTGGAGATTCATTGTTTAAAACAGAATCTGGAAAAAGTTCTGTATGATATGCCTGATAAATAGGAACTATGTAAACATCTGTTTCTTTTGAGATAAACGGATAAGTCAATTTAGGGAATTGTATATTGATTTCTTCACCACGTTTAAATGGTTTAATATAAACTTGTTCATCACCATTTATAGTACTCTTTGTTCCATGAAAGATAAATCCCCAATCTTCCAACAAAGAAATCAATCTTTCTTGTTCTTCTCGTTTATTAAAAATTGTGACATAAATTTCATCAACCTTTTGTTTTAGGGCATTATCAAAAATTATTTTCAAAAATCGTTCTCCAAGTTTAAATCCATTTGCAGTTACTTTAAACGTTCCAATTTTTAATCTTTTCTTAGGCATAAAAGCTGGGGTGATGTCTAAATAATTTTCGGCTTCATCTTCTTTTTTTATGAATAGAAAAGCATTGACTGCCCCTTCATAAGAACAAACATAAGATGTCTCGTCTGACTTTTTTACGAACCAATTATCAAAGCCTTGATAATCCTCCCTAAAACTGTCAAAAAATGCATCTTTTAAATTAATGTTGCCGAAATATTCTTTTTTAACTGATAGGGTTTTATAATCAACAAGAGTAGGGTTTTCAGATATTGCCTTTTCGATGAATGAATCAATTCGATATACTTTGTCTTGAATACCAAGGAGCTCTGCCTTTAGATGAATTTTTTTGTCCTCAGTAATAAGTAAATCTACACGAGAACAAAAAACTTCGTTCAGTAATAAAGTATCATTTTTGTCATTATCTGTTGAGTCAATTTTTGTACTGGTCAATTCAACAGTTTCATGCAACGGAGCAACGGTTTTTAATACTTGATAGCTATCAAGTTTAATTCCCATAGTACGCACAACCTCATCATCCGTGTGTCTATTAAGTTCATCAATTGTTAGGGGATGAACATTCTTAACGTAATGTAATTTGTCTAACCAATGGAAAAGTGTGCCGATATTCTCCTTGAATATTTTACTTGTTTCACGATGGATAATTATGTTGGTATCTAATAATGCTCTCATTTTAAAACATCAATTAAAGGTTGAATATTTCCATTTTTGATAACTATAAATGATATTTTTAAGTGGGAAGCAATTATTTCAGCGTATTCTATTTCGATGTTTTGCATTTTCAACAACACTTCTATGTCATATAACTGGCTATCTCTTTCCTCTAAACGTTTTTTAATTATTTCTGGCTTCTCTGTAACTACAATAATTGAATTTGGAGCAATTTTCTCAAAAGTTTCAAGAGGCACTCTTTCAATTTCGCCTAAAGCATTGAAAAGACAGCAATGTCCGTCTAACAGATATACACTATTGTCCTTGGTCGCATTCCGAAATCCAGCTATCAATCTATCTTGTGTATTATTAATATCAACTACTTTTTTGTTGTCAATTTCACTTATCTCATTCCATTTCAAAAGTTCACTCGCAGACAAATAGACAATGTCGAATTGGTCACACACTTTTTTGCAAATTGTGCCTTTACCGACACCATGAATACCTCCTATGAAATGTGTTTTCACCATATTAATTCACCAAAAATTTATTAGTCAATTCCCCAGCAAATGCTTTTTGAAGAATGGATTTTTTTAACTCGTCTAATTCCAAAAGTTTTTTCTCCAATTTTAATATGTATCCAGAAATATATTCGTCAAGTTTACTTAATGATTCTACAATTTGAATTTGAGCTACTAAATTTGGAACTGGGATTGAATAGCTTTTAATCATTGGAACTGTTAATTGTGGAATTGCAGAACCACTTCTCTCAATAACCAAGCTTTTTATCGCATACATTAAAAACTCTACTTCTATTTTTGAAATATCTGGTGTCAGAACAATTAATCTGACGATTGGTAAAAATGGGTAATCTCTATATTCAGTATGTCCCGTACCACTCCCCCTTGCTGCAACAGTTATTGAAGGTTTATGCACTCTTGCCTTATTTGTAAAACCATACAAGCCATTATCTTTAACAGCATTTGCAATTATTGGAATGGGGAATTCTTCAGTTTTAGTTGGCGAAAAATTCTCTTTGGGGGCATCACCTCCAGCAAAAATAGCTTCACAAAAATCCTCTATTGGTTTAGATTCAAGTTCTTTAGATAATGATTCAAATAAATCATTTCTTTTACTTAAGATTAACTCCTTTGCATTTTGGATGTTTTTTTCAATGTTGGATTTGGCTTTGTCAATAGATACAAAGGCTTCATCTAATATGGTCACTATATAATGTTGCTCTGGAATGGGTGGATATGAAACTTCAATTTCCTTTAATAGACGATAATGTCTTGCATATCCTAAACTTCCTAAATTAATATTTTGTAAAAAGTAATAGAAAAATCTTGGGTCAATTAAATTTATTGTTTGCAATATTTTTACGCCATCAGCACCTAAAACGAAATCAAAATCCACATACTTCAAAACTTGTGTGTGGTCTCCGAAAATTACTAATGGTTTTTTGACTTTGAATAAATCCTCAGAATTATTCCAATATCCATTAATAAAATCTTGTTCTTGTGAAATTATTGGATATTCACCAACTTCAAGAAAATCATTTCTCTGAATTTTATTTGTATAACCCACCTTTTCAAGACAGTCTTCAAATTTTCTTATTTCCCAATCTTGTTTCATAACAGTTCCAAAATTGAGTTTAAAATGGTTGTAGTTTCTTCATCCAAGGCTTTCATTTCCTCTAATATTTCTTGCGGAGCACGCAATGCTGCTTCTTCTGGTAAATTAGGATTCTTGACACTCAAATCATACGAATCTTGATCAAGATTCGAAAAATTAATATTCCAACTTTTTTCAGTTTCAGGTCTTTTAGAGAATAATGTAACAAATTCCTCCATGTCGCTATCTTTAAGAGCGTTGGTCTTACCCATATTTCTACCTGGATTCATTTGGTAGTACCAAATATTTTTGGTTGCTTGTCCCTTATCAAAAAACAATACCACCGTTTTAACTCCAGCCCCTAAGAATGTCCCTCCTGGCATGTCCAAAATAGTATGTAGATTACAACTTTCCATTAAATGTTTCCGTAAACTCACCGAAGCATTGTCCGTATTACTAAGCACGGTATTCTTAATAACAATTGCGGCACGTCCACCAGTTTTCAATGATTTAATGAAGTGCTGCATAAATAAGTAAGCTGTCTCGCTACTTTTAATATCAAAGTTTAGCTGTACTTCTGGTCGTTCTTTTCCGCCAAATGGAGGGTTAGCCAAAATCACATGGTAACGGTCTTTCTCTTGAATATCACGCACATTTTCTCCCAGTGTATTGGTATGTAGCAGGTTGGGAGCCTCGATGCCGTGCAAAATCATGTTCATGATTCCTATCACATAAGCCAGACTCTTTTTCTCTTTACCGTAGAATGTTTTTTCTTGAAGGGTGTTTAAATTGTCAGTTGTTTTATCCATGCGCTCCAGCAAATAATCGTAGGCTTCGCACAAGAAACCACATGAACCTGCGGCAGCATCATATATTTTTTCACCAATCTTTGGGTCAACCACTTTTATCATGGCACGAATCAATGGTCTTGGCGTGTAATATTCACCACCGTTTCGACCAGCATTCCCCATGTTTTTAATTTTCTCTTCGTACAACGCACTCAGCTCATGCTTGTCTTGGCTTGTTCTGAAAGGCAGTTTATCAGCAGCTTCCAGAATTTCACGTAGGTTATATCCGCTTCGTATTTTGTTTTTTATTTCAAAGAAAATCTCACCAATCTTATATTCCAGCGTATTTGTATTGTCTGTCTTATCTCTAAAACTTGCCAAATAAGGAAATAATTTGTTGTCAACAAACTGAACAAGGTCAGGACCCGTCATGGCAGTATGATGATTCAATTTTCCATCAGTATCTTTTGGCATTGCCCAATTGCTCCAGCGGTATTCTTCCTCCAGAATGTAATTGTAATCTAATCCTTTCAATCCAGCTTCATCCGCTTTGTCTTCCTCTAACTCATCCAAATAACGGAGAAATAGAATCCATGATGTTTGCTCTGTATAATCAAGTGCAGT
>JAIOZF010000018.1 GCA_021740745.1 Crocinitomicaceae bacterium
ATGGATTTAGATTTCTTTATTATTCGTTTGGATTTGGGGTTACCGTTGACAAATCCAGCACTTCCAGATGGTGCGCGATGGATCTTCCAACCGAGAGATGCTTATATCGAAGAGGGAATCGCTGAGTTTGGAACATTATACGAACAATATTTGCCGAGACCTTTTATCCCACAATTCCACTTCGGAATTGGTTATCCATTCTAAAGTTTATTCTTCTAAGATTGTCAAATTGGCGAATCTTAGTAAAACAGTTTTGGCACCATGATGTGGGAAAAATATGGTTGCTTTTTTATCAGCACCATCTCCTTCCAGTTTTGTCACTTTCCCTTTACCGAATCGATCATGATTGACAATGTAACCAACTTTTAAGTTTTCATTCGAACCAGTTGACTTACTTGCACCACTTGCTTGTTGCATTGGTTTGAAAGAAGGAGGTGGGGTAGGACTTGAAAATGATTTGTTCAATCCACCTGTATGCGGCTGATCAAAAGTTGAGCGACCACTTAAAGATCTTCCACCTCCGCGCTGAGGTGATTCAAATTCTAAATACGACTGTTCAATCTCATCAATGAATCGACTAGGTTCTGAAGTCACGAGTTGACCCCAATTAAATCGAGATGATGCATAAGACAATGTGCAACTATTCATTGCTCGTGTCAATGCAACGTAAAATAAGCGGCGCTCTTCTTCCAATTCAGTGCGTGAATGCAAAGCCATTTGGGATGGGAAAAGATTTTCTTCTAAGCCAACTAAAAACACGTGAGGGAATTCTAATCCTTTACTTGAGTGGATAGTCATCATGGTGACATGATTTTTCTCTTCATTCTCGCTTGTTAAATCGGCATCCGTTAACAAGGCAACATCGATCATGAATTCAGCTAATGACTTATCACTATCTTCCTCCTTTGAAATCGTAAATTCCTTGATACCAGCCAATAATTCTTCTATGTTTTGGTATCGCTCAACTTCTTCTGGACCTTTATCTTTTTCACCGTGTAATTCGCGCAAAATACCGGAAGATTTAGCAATTGTTTGCGCCAAATCGTAAGCATTCAATTTATCCAATTGAGCACTAAAGCTATTAATCATGGTGATGAATTCGTACAGTTTTGCTTTCGTTCCAGCATTCAATGCAACTGGATACTGATTCATGTTTGAAATCACATCCCACATGCTTACACCATATGTGTTGGCAGCAATTATCATGTTCTCAATTGAAGTTTTTCCTATTCCACGTTTTGGGTAATTGATAACACGTTTCAAGGCTTCTTCATCGCGCGGATTGGTAGTTAAACGAAAATAGGATAACAAATCCTTAATTTCTTTCCGCTGGTAGAATGAAACTCCACCATAAATTTTATAAGGGATGTTTAACTTCCGCAAGGCCTCCTCAAAAGAACGTGATTGCTTATTCGTTCGATAAAGAATTGCAAAGTCATTGTAAGTTGGAATACCACCTTGTTTTAAATCAAAAATTTTACTGGAAATTACACGGCCTTCTTCGTTATCAGTCAAGGTGCGCACTACACGTAATTTCGAACCAACAACATTATCGGTCCAAACGCTTTTTTTAATTTGATCTTGATTTCGGGCAATCACGCTATTTGCAGCTTCAACAATGTTTTTTGTACTGCGGTAATTTTGCTCCAGTTTGAATAATTTGAAGTCAGGATAATCCTTTCTAAAGTTCAAAATATTCTGAATGTTTGCCCCTCGGAAAGAATAGATACTTTGCGCATCATCTCCAACGACACAAAGATTTTCATATACCGCTGCTAATTTCTTTACGATTAAATACTGAGCGTAGTTGGTATCTTGGTACTCGTCGACTAAGATATATTTGAATTTTTGTTGGTAGAAGTGAAGAACGTCCGGATAATCTCTCAGAAGAACATTCGTTTGGAACAGCAAATCATCAAAATCCATTGCCCCAGCTTTGAAACAGCGTGTTACATAGGTCTTGTAAATTTGAAAGAGCTCAGGTCTGCGCGATTGGATATCTTCACCCATGATGTCATTGTTTTGCTCGTAAGCATCTGCTGAAATCAAGTTGTTTTTTGCCGAAGAAATTCTACTTAACACCATTCCTGGTTTATAGATCTTGTCATCGAGATTCAATTCTTTGATAATATCTTTCAATAAACTTTTTGAATCTTGCGTATCGTAAATCGTGAAGTTTGTTGGATATCCTAATCTATCTGCATTGAAACGAAGAATGCGTGAAAAAACCGAGTGAAAAGTTCCCATCGTGATGTTTTTTGCTTCACCTGGACCGACAATTTTGCCGATTCGTTCCGTCATTTCTTTTGCAGCCTTATTCGTAAATGTCAAGGCAAGAATATTAAACGGATCGACACCGTTTTCCATCATAAAAGCAATACGAAAAGTGAGCACACGAGTTTTTCCTGAACCAGCACCAGCTATGACCATAGTTGGACCTTCAATTGATTCGGCAGCTTCGCGCTGACTTGGATTTAGCTCGTCAAGATAACTCATGTATGGGGAAATTGGTTGTTATTTCTGGTGAATCAGGTGATTCCATCATCAATAGTTCAAAGATAGTAAATCTCTTACGATTTTGTATTGCACTTTTTTGAACAATTCAACAGTGAAAATTGATTGATTTTAGAATTCCTGCAGGATAATTATTACTTTTGCGACTTGATAAACAAAGAGATTATGAGTCATTCAATTAAACCTGGAGTTGCTACAGGTGATGAAGTTCAAAAAATATTTAAATACGCTAAGGAGAAAGGTTTTGCTCTACCGGCAGTAAATGTTACAGGTTCTAGCACTGTTAATGCTGTTATGGAAACTGCAGCGAAATTGAATGCCCCAGTGATTATCCAATTTTCGAATGGTGGTGCTCATTACAATGCGGGAAAAGGTTTGTCAAATGCAAACGAACGTGCGGCGATAGCTGGAGGAATAGCTGGAGCTAAACATATTCATCAATTGGCTGAATTGTATGGTGCTACGGTTATTTTACATACAGATCATTGTGCGAAAAACTTATTACCTTGGATTGATGGCTTGTTAGATGCAAGTGAACAATTTTTCAAGGAAACGGGAAAGCCTTTGTATAGCTCACACATGATTGACTTATCAGAAGAACCAATTGAAGAGAATATTGAAATTTGCAAAGAATACCTAACTCGAATGAGTAAAATGGGTATGACCTTGGAAATTGAATTGGGAATAACAGGCGGAGAAGAAGATGGTGTAGATAATACAGATGTTGATTCTTCTAAATTATATACTCAACCTGCTGAAGTAGCTTATGCTTATGAAGAGTTGTTAAAAGTTTCAGATAAATTTACGATTGCTGCTGCCTTTGGAAATGTGCATGGTGTTTACAAACCAGGCAATGTGAAATTGACTCCGAAAATCTTGAAAAATTCTCAGGAGTACGTTCAACAGAAATTCAATACAGATCATAATCCTGTTGATTTTGTTTTTCACGGTGGATCAGGTTCAACCTTGGAAGAAATTCGCGAGGCAATCAGCTACGGTGTAATCAAAATGAACATTGATACAGATTTGCAATTTGCTTTTACAGAAGGTGTTCGTGATTATATGGTTGAAAAGATTGATTACTTAAAAACTCAAATTGGAAATCCAGAAGGAAGCGACAAACCGAATAAGAAATATTACGATCCACGTAAGTGGCTTAGAGAAGGTGAATTGACTTTTGTGAAACGTTTAGAGCAAGCATTTGCAGACTTAAACAACGTTAATACACTATAATTAAAAACACATTCGAGATTTGAAATAGTCAAATCATCAAATAAAATAGATAGAAATGAGCTGGTTTACAAGAAAAAAAGAAGGGATTACAACAACGACACAAGACAAAAAAGAAACTCCTGAAGGTCTTTGGTCGAAATGTTCAAATTGTAAGACGCTTTTCACTGCTGAAGATTTAGCAAAGAATGCATACGTATGTGATCGTTGTTCAAACCATGAAAGAATTGGATCGGAAGAGTACTTTGAAATTATCTTCGATGATGCTAAGTATACGGAATTGGATGAAAAATTAAGTTCTGGTGACCCTTTAAATTTCGAAGACACCAAGAAGTATACAGATCGCGTTAAAGCTTCTCAAAAAGCAACTGAATTGTATGATGCAATTAGAACAGCGAAAGGAAAAGTAGAAGGACATGATTTCGTTGTTGCAGCAATGGATTTCTCTTTTATTGGTGGATCAATGGGATCTGTAATGGGGGAGAAGATTGCACGTGCAATTGATGAAGCGATTAAATTAAAGGCGCCGTTTATGATTGTTTCCAAATCAGGTGGTGCGCGTATGATGGAAGCTGGATTCTCCTTGATGCAGATGGCAAAAGTTTCTGGAAAACTAGGTCAATTGTCAGAACATAAATTACCATATATTTCTTTGCTAACAGATCCAACAACTGGTGGTGTTACAGCTTCTTTTGCGATGTTAGGGGATATTAACATAGCAGAACCAGAAGCATTGATTGCTTTTGCTGGACCTCGTGTTGTGAAAGAAACAATAGGTCGTGATTTGCCAGAAGGATTCCAAACATCTGAATTTGTATTGGAACATGGTTTCTTAGATTACATTGTTGATAGAACAAAATTGCGCGAAACTCTTGCTCTTTCATTGAAATTGTTTCGTTCTTAACAGGGTTAGAAACAAAAAAAGAGCATTCATTGAATGCTCTTTTTTTGTTTCAGGAACTTAATTCCAAATTTCTCAGTCCCATTTACTCTTTGTAGAAACTGCATATTTTCCTGCACCAGATAAAATAAGTGTTATTGATCCAAACAAAAACAATCCTTGATGGTCAATTGCCCATCCACCATGTGAGTTCAAACTGAAAATATCATTACTGTGTGCTAATAAAATTGCGACAATCATCGTAAATGCCAAAAGAATAGCTGCGATTTTCGTTCGATACCCTATGATAATCATCAAGGGTGCGATGACCTCTCCCACAATTACACCGTAACTTATAAAATAAGGTAAGCCTTTTTCAGTGAGCATTAAACCAATATCATTAACTCCATTGTAAAGTTTAAAAAGTCCGTAAAGTAACATCATTATTCCAAAACTTACTCTTAAAAGGAGCAAGGCTGAGTTAATTTTTGATTGTTTCATTGTTATTTTTTTATCCTTTTATTTCTTCTCTTCCATCTGAATGACGAGCAAAACGTCCCAATTTACGGTCATGAACATAATCGTACTTTGGCCATGGCCATCCACCAAATTGAGTGCGGTGATAATCATCAAATGCTTGTTGAATTTCAAGTTTTGTATTCATAACGAAAGGACCGTGTTGAACAACTGGTTCATCTATTGGTCGACCTTGTAACACGAGAATTTTTGAAGATTCAGCGCCATTTTTGAAGGTGATATTTTCTGTTTCAACAACTTCAGCAGAATGATAATGTGGTATAATTTCATTATCAATAGCTAAATTATTTCCTTCATAGTAGAAAATAGTGCGATTAATTCCTGCTAAGGTCGCTGGAAGTGTCCACTCAGCATTTGGCTCTAATTGTATGTTGTAAATAGCAACATCATTATTTGCATCAGCCGCCCAAGAATTTGGTGGTGCTGCCGAAGCGCTGTGATTTCCTAATTTCCCAACCAACACTTCTACATTGGTTTCATTTCCGTTTTTATCGGTATCCGTATATTTTGGAACTTCTTCAGCCCAAATCATTTTAAAATGTGGTTCAACCATTTTACTTTTCTTCGGAAGGTTCAACCAAATTTGAAATAACTCCATTGGGTTTTCCTCATCCTCTTTTAAAAGTGGGAACATTTCTGAATGCTGAACACCTTTCCCAGCAGTCATCCATTGAACATCACCGTTTCCATATCTTCCCGCAGCTCCAGTTGAATCGGCATGATCAACAAGTCCTGTTCGAACGACTGTAATCGTTTCAAATCCTCTATGTGGATGACCTGGAAAGCCCGGAACAGTCGTTCCATGATACATTCTAAAACCATCTTTTACAATGAAGTCTTGCCCCATGTGACGACCTTCCAGAGAGGTAGTTGGACCCATTTGAGCATTTCCTTTCGGAAAAAAGTCTTCATGATGTACACAAAACAGAAATGGATCAGACGTTTCCCATTGAAAACCTAAGGCTTTGATTTTTTTAATCTTTTTAGTTGCTTCCATTTTCGTTTCTTTAGATAAAGAATTTTTCGACATACCTAGAAGTGGCAGTGCAGCTAAAGATGAAAGTCCCAATGTTACTGTTCCTAAAAAGCTTCTTCGTTCGATTTTCTTTTTCATAAAATGAAGTTTACATCAAAAATAAGATCTTTCACGTAAAAAGATTCTTGATATATGTTAAGAAAGTATTTGCTATTTCAATTCAATCAATGCTGCTTTTGTGCCGATTGTGCGTGTAATATAATCTTTTTCAGCTTTGGGACTGCGAGCAGGGGAGTATTCACGACCGTAAAAGATGATTTGTAAATGTAATTTGTTCCATAGTTCTCGAGGGAAATATTTTTTAGCATCATTTTCGGTTGCAACAACATTCTTTCCTGATGTCATTCCCCAACGTGTGAGCAAGCGATGAATATGTGTGTCAACAGGAAACGCAGGAACATCAAAAGCTTGTGCCATAACCACAGAAGCCGTTTTACGTCCAACACCCGGCAGTTCTTCTAAAAGCGCCATATCTGCAGGGACTTCACCTTGGTACTTGTTTATAAGGATATGCGATAAATCGTAAATTGCTTGTGATTTTCTAGGCGATAATCCACATGGACGAATAATTGCCCTGATTTCCTCCACCTGGAGCGTAATCATATCGAAGGGATTGTTTGCTTTTGCAAATAAATGAGGTGTAATTTTATTCACGCGCTCATCGGTGCATTGAGCCGAAAGCAAAACAGAAATCAACAAAGTAAATGCGTCTGAGTGATCCAGCGGAACGGGTGTCTCTGGATACAATTTTTCTAATTCTTCAATTATATAATTAGCCTTTTCTTTTTTCGTCATCGTCTTTGTATAAAAAAAGCAACCTTTTGGTTGCTTTCAATATTAATCTTCATCTTCGTCAATTTCTTCATCGTCTTCGTATGATTCATCGAGATTTCCTTTCCAATCAGATTCATCTTCTTCATCATCAAAATTAAAAAGACTTGCTGATTCTGGATCAAAATCATCGTCGTCGTCATCCATAAAACGATTCGATTTTCCACTTTTTTTGTAAGGAGAAAGTTTCGTTTTTTTATTGCGATCATCCGTATCAAAATCCTTCGTTTTCTTGTCCTTACCAATCACCTTTTTACGAGGTTCTGGTTTTAATGGATCAATTGTGGGAATTGGTTGAAACGGAGGAGTTTCGTCATTAAAATCTCTTCTTGGAGCGGGAGAACTCGTTTCTCTTGGTCTAAAAGGTTCTCTTGGTTGATCTGTTCGAGGAGTATTTTCTCTTGGACCACGATTATCTGGGCGTTGTTCTGCTTCTTTTACCGCAATTTGACGTCCGTTCATTTGACTTCCATCTAAAGAACGAATAGCCTCTGTTGCTTCGGCTTTATCAGCCATTTCAACAAAACCAAAACCTCTGGATTTTCCTGTTTCTCTATCTGTAGCAACAGTTGCTTTTAAAACAGTTCCGTATTCTTGGAATGCGGATTTAAGTTGTTCACTCGTGACGCCAAAATCAAGTTTGGCTACAAAAATACTAGTCATACAAGTAATTCGTAGAAAAAATTTATTGTTAATACTCTAAAATCGAATCGAAAATAGAACTTTTTTCTTACAAATACGCTTGTGAGTGCTATTTTTAGGAAAAAAAGATGAAGGCACTCATTTTAGGAAGTTCAGGTTTGGTAGGAGGAGAGCTCTTGAACTTTTTGATATATGATAATCGATTTGATGAAATTCACTTAATAAATCGCCGGAAAAGCGGTGTTTTGAATGAGAAGGTTAAAGAGCATCTTATTGACTTTGAATTATTTGATGATTTTGATTTGCCACTTATTGATGTTTTGTATATCGCTTTTGGTACCACCTTAAAAACGGCAGGTTCGAAACAAAATCAGTGGAAAATTGACGTTGACATTCCAACGAAGGTCATGGAATTTGCCAAAGGAAAAGGATTGGAAAGTTGTGTTTTAATTTCTTCTTTAGGAGTAAGTAAGAAATCCATGTTTTTTTATTCGCGCATGAAAGCGCAATTAGATGAGAATGCGATGCATTGTGGATTTAATAAATTAATTATCATTAAACCGTCTGTTTTGGATGGGAATCGAAAAGAAGAACGATTTGGTGAAAAGTTTTCAATTCAAATCGGAAATTTATTAGGTAAAACAGGATTGATTGATGCTTATCGTCCTGTCAAGGCAAACAATGTAGCAGCTACTATGATTCAAAGTTCAATAGAATCGACTGAGAAGCAAACAGAAATTGTTTCAAAGGATATTCCCTCTTGGGCTAAAAGATATTTTTCTAACTAGAAGGAATAAAAAAAGGAGCTATTGAGCTCCTTTTCTTTTGTTTATTATTTTTTCAATAAATCTCTGATTTCCATCAATAATTCTTGATCCATAGTTGGAGCAGGAGGAGTCGCCGGTGTTTCTTCTGTTTTCTTCTTTGAAGCTTTGTTCATTGCCTTGATAAGCAAGAAAATTACAACTGCAATTACTAAAAAGTTAATTACTGATGCTAGGAATTTTCCATACGCCGCTCCATTCCATTTTAATTCTTCAAGATTTTTCAATCCCAATGAGTCAATAACAGGGTTTAATAAAAGAGGTGTAATAATGTCGTTGATTAAAGATCCTACGATTGTGCCAAATGCACCACCGATAATTACGGCAACTGCTAGATCAACAACGTTCCCGCGCATTACAAACGCTTTAAATTCTTTTAACATGTTAAATTGGTTTAGTTTGATTACGAAAATAATGAATTAATCATTAGAATATACTTGTCGATGGAGGAGCGAACGACTCAAGGTCATTTCATCAGCATATTGTAATTCTGTTCCTACAGAAACACCACGAGAAAGGGTTGTAATTAAAACAGGAGTGTCCTTTATTTTTTTGAACAAATAAAAACTGGTAGTATCACCTTCCATTGTTGGACTCAAGGCAAAAATAATCTCCTTTAATTTTCCTGTTTGAACTTTTTCAACGAGGGAATTGATGTTAAGATCGGATGGACCTATTCCTTCCATTGGAGAAACTACTCCTCCTAGAACATGGTAAACTCCTTTGAATGATTGCACTGCCTCAATTGCCAACACATCACGAATATCTTCAACGACACAAACGATACTGTGATCACGATTCGGATCCAAACAAATACTGCATACTTCGTGATCGGATATATTGCCGCAGCTTGTACATTTTTTGACATGTTTCTTCATGTCTGTTAGTGACTCTGAAAATTGAAGAATCTCTTCTGGTGTGCGGTTTAATAAATGAAGTACCAAACGAAGCGCTGTTCTTTTGCCAATCCCCGGAAGGGAACCAATTTGTTCAACAGCATTTTCCAGGTGTTTGGATGGTATTTTCATGATGTAAAAATACGCGTTCTACTGAAACGTTTGGTGTAAAACAATGAACTGTTTTGAACATAGCACTGTTATTCTATGGATAAAAAGCAATTGTTTCGTAACTTTGAAAATATCAAATAAATGAACTTCCAGTAATGGCAAAAAACGAAATCAATATACGGAACAAAAAAGCAAAATTTGAATACCATTTGCTGGATACGTATACTGCTGGAATGCAATTATCTGGAACTGAAATTAAAAGTATTCGCAACGGAAAAGCGAGTATTTTAGAAGCCTACTGTATTTTTGATAAAGGTGAAGTATGGATTCGTAACATGCATGTAACCGAATACGAAAATGGTTCTTTTTACAATCACCGTCCACGTTCAGATCGAAAGTTGCTTTTGAACAAAAAGGAAATCAATGCGATAGAGAAATTTTTACTAGTAAAAGGAAATACATTAATTCCTTTACGATTGTATTTTTCCGATAAAGGATGGGCGAAATTAGATATCGCTTGTGCGCAAGGTAAAAAGTTATACGATAAACGTCACGATTTAAAAGAAAAAGACGATCGTCGCGAAATGGATCGTGCCATGAAACGATAAATTCTATAGGAATCCGAAAGTTAACAAATGTGCCCAATGATCATTGGTCAATAAAAACAAAAGGATTACAATTCCCGAAAGGTACAAACTCAAATACCATAAAATAGTGAATATGATTGTTCTTCTTTTATACCATAGGGTAAAAAGTGGAATAAGAAAAATTCCCATCGCTATAAACCGAGCGTCATAAAAAGTATAATAAACTGGATAATATTCATATTCCACCTTTTGAATGGAAATAATATTTACTGGATCATGAAAGATGAATGAACGTTCAATATATATTTCTGGATACGCAGCATAAAGTGCATAATTGATATTGTCAATCCACAATTCGTGACCATTAATCGTTTTGACAAGTGAAATTGAAGTATTTCTTCCCCCGGAATAAACATCACGTGCGTATGCTTCCACTCGGTCTTTTTCGTAGTGACGAGGCAAGAAAATATCTAAAAGGATGAGCGATGCAATTGCTATCCCAATGATTGCATTGAGTTTAATCAGTCGCCATTTTTTACCTTTTATTAAACTTTGATAGAACCGTTCGTTTTCTATTTGTTCCTTGCGCAGTTGTTCTTTGTATCTCTCTTTGGCTGTTTTTATGCGTTCCTCGTGGGAGTTTTGTTTGCTTCGTTGGACCGTTTTCGATGTAGATGCAGGTGCTTTTTTACGTCCCAGGATTATTTCGTATGCTTCATTTATTTGAATGAATTTAGCATTTGCTTCAGCACTTGGATTTTTATCCGGATGGTAGTGCATGGCTAACAAGCGATACTTTTTTCGTACCTCTTGAAGCGTAGCATTTTCATTTAATCCAAGAAGATTATAGTATTTCCTTAAATGCATCTGGGTAAAGTTTCATGCTTTCTATACGGTTTATTTTTCCACTGGCTGTGCGAACGAATTCGTTAAAATAAACAACTTCTTTTGGAACTTGAAATTTGGGCAATAATTCAGCGAGAATTATTTTATTCATTCGGATTGATTCTATTCCTTCTATCACTAAAATGACTTTTTGTCCCAGTGATTGATCTTCTACAGCGGAAACAAAAAATGGACAATCTATGAGCGTTGAGATGACTTTCTCCACTTCTTCAGGGACGATTTTCTTACCTCCTGAATTGATAATGAAATCGGTTCTACCTTTCCAGCTAAATTGAGTAGGCGAGAGGAGTTCTACTGCATCTGTCGTCTCTAAATTTTCAATACCAATATCCGGTGAGTGAATAATAAGATTGTCTTGTTTTCCAAGTGAGAATGAAGTGCGTGGTAAAGCGGTATAAAATTCTTCCGATTGAAAACCAATTTTGCGCATGGCGACATGTGAGATAGTTTCCGTCATACCATACGTTTGAAAAACTGTCAGTTGTTTTTCTTTTAGTTCATTGATCAATCGATCCGAAACCGGAGCACCACCGACAATTACTGAATGAATCGATTGAAGTCGTGTTGGGTGATTGGTTAACACATGCTCAAGTTGTAAAGGGACAATAGCCGTGAAATCAATTTTTGAGTGATAAGATGATAAACTACTGGTCGAAATTGGTCCAACAACTAATTTCAATTCTCCTAAAATACAACGTATCACCATCATTTTTCCAGCGATCGTCTCAGTTGAAAGGCACAAGTATGCTGTATCGCCTTTTTTAAGATGTAAAAATTCAAGTGTTTTCTTCGCCGATTGTAGCATGAATTTCTTTTCAATCGCTATGGTTTTCGGCGTTCCAGTTGAGCCAGAAGAGTTGACTTTTACAATTGCATCCGTTGAATTCCATTCCTCCAAGAACACTTCGATTTCTGTGCGGCGACTTTCATCAACAAATTCGATATTTTCTAAAAATGACATGCTTTCTTGGAATGGATTTTGATATAAAAGTAACAACTTTTAAAGTAGCATTTTTTATTGCTATTTTTTTAGAAGGTAAAAAGTCTTATTTTAGAACCAACAAAACAAACAAAGATGAAAAAGATAATCGGGGTAGCATTGATTGCACTTGTTGCAATGGCGTTTACACTTCCAAAAGGAGAAACTAAGAAACAAGATGCAGTTGGAATTAAATTCAAAGGTATTTCATTAGAAAAAGCTAAGAAAATGGCATTGGATAATGATCAATTGATTTTTATTGATGCGTATACGTCATGGTGTGGACCTTGTAAAAAGATGTCAGCCACAACATTTAAAGATGAAGCGGTTGCAGAGTTATTTAATGAGCAGTTTATCAATCTAAAAATTGATTGTGAGAAAGATGTTGATGGTCCTGAGATTTCTCGTCTCTATTCAATCAGAGCTTATCCAACATTGCTAGTAATCAACAGTGAAGGAAAACTAATTAAGCAACACGTTGGATTCATGACAGCAGATCAATTAATTGCATTTGCGAATTCAATAGAATAAAATCTTCAAGATGAATAGAAGTCGATCCAAGTGGTCGGCTTTTTTTATGCCTTATAATTGCTTTTTAATTTTACCACTGAGTCACAGATGGCACTGAGGTGATATAGTAAGCAAGAGACGAAAAGTTTGACTTGTTAAAAAACAGATCTGTCTGTAGTAGCTTTTTCTCCGATGTACACTCACATTGGGATATTAAATCATCTGATTATTTCTATGTGCACACCTTTCTCCGTGGTAAGATTTTAGACTTCACAAAAAAAGCCGCCCTACATTGTAGAGCGGCTTTTCGTATGTTTAGAATCCGGAATTATTTTCCTTTCTCCATTTTTTCTTTCAATGCAGATAAAGCATCTAAGTCACCTAACGTAGATTTCTCTGTGTTTTGGTTGATTGCTTTAACAGCTTGTGAAGTTGATGAACCACCACCACTTGCAGCTTTCTTACCACCTTTAGCAGCAGTTGATGCAGTTGGCTTGTCTTCACCTTCTTCGAATAAACGTGTATGAGAAACAACGATTTTCTTAGAATCTTTGTTGAATTCAATCA
This sequence comes from Crocinitomicaceae bacterium, assembly GCA_021740745.1. Taxonomy (GTDB): domain Bacteria; phylum Bacteroidota; class Bacteroidia; order Flavobacteriales_D; family Crocinitomicaceae; genus M0103. Next base: position 13,051 of record JAIOZF010000018.1, read on the forward strand.
CTTTAAAGTCAAGTGTTTCCTCCACTTTCGCGTTAGAACCGTCTTCTTTTCTTAAGTGTTTAGCAGGACAAATTCCTTCTACACCGTAAGGTAAAGAAACGATACCAGACTTATCTTTCATATCGATGATAGTTCCTTGGTGTACAGAACCTTCTCCGAAGATAGTTTCAAATACATCCCATGGATTCTCTTCTAATTGCTTGTGACCTAAAGAGATTCTTCTGTTTTCTCTGTCGATTTCTAATACAACCACTTCCATTTCGTCTCCTACTTTGCAAAATTCTGATGGGTGCTTGATTTTCTTTTGCCAAGAAAGGTCAGAAATATGAATCAATCCGTCAACACCTTCTTCTAATTCAACGAATACACCGAAGTTAGTGAAGTTACGAACTTTCGCTTTGTGCTTAGAAGCAACTGAATATTTGTTTTCGATATCATTCCATGGATCTGGCATAGATTGTTTGATACCTAAAGACATTTTACGCTCTTCACGATCCAATGTTAAGATAACAGCCTCAACTGTATCTCCTACATTCATGAAGTCTTGAGCAGAACGTAAATGTTGTGACCAGCTCATTTCAGAAACGTGAATTAAACCTTCAACTCCTGGAGCGATTTCGATGAATGCACCGTAGTCAGCCATAACAACAACTTTTCCAGAAACTTTATCACCAACTTTCAAGTCAGTATTTAAAGCATCCCATGGATGTGGTTGTAATTGCTTAAGACCAAGAGCGATTCTTTTCTTATCATCATCAAAGTCAAGGATAACAACGTTTAATTTCTGATCCAATTCAACGATTTCTTCTGGGTGGTTAACACGACCCCAAGATAAATCTGTAATGTGAATCAAACCATCAACACCACCTAAGTCGATGAATACACCGTAAGATGTGATGTTTTTAACAGTTCCTTCCAATACTTGACCTTTTTCAAGACCAGAGATAATTTGTTTCTTTTGTTCTTCCAATTCCGCTTCAATAAGCGCTTTGTGAGATACAACAACGTTTCTAAATTCTTGGTTGATTTTAACAACTTTGAATTCCATGTTTTTACCAACGTAGATATCGTAATCACGGATAGGCTTAACATCGATTTGAGATCCTGGCAAGAAAGCCTCGATTCCAAAAACATCAACGATTAATCCACCTTTCGTACGACACTTAACGAATCCAGTGATAACTTCACCAGTACGTAATACGTCATTCACATGAATCCATGCTTTGTGCATACGTGCTGTCTTGTGAGAAACGATCAATTGACCTGATTTGTCTTCTTGACACTCAACATAAACATCAACAGTATCACCAGCTTTTAATTCTGGATTGTAACGAAATTCTGAAGCAGCAACAACACCTTCTGACTTGTAGCCAATGTTGATGATAACTTCTTTTTTGTTGATTGAAATAACAGTTCCTTCGATTACTTCTTTCTCAGTAATTGAGTTTAATGTTACTTCGTACTTGTCTGATAACTCAGAACGTTGGATTAGTGTGTACCCGTCTAATGCGAGTCCATCCCAATCAAAATCTGCAATTCCTTGCGTTTGTTTAGTGTTTGCCATGTGGCTTTTTAAACTTGTATTTCGAGCGTCCCAAACACCCGAAAGTGATGATTACTTGCTGTCCTTAGTTGGGATAACAGCTTTATTTTAAGGGTGCAAAGATACTTATAAATTCGGAATTTGGAATTGAGAAGTAAAAAAAAATAGTAGAAATGTTGATTTCAATTATTAATTGAGTCAAACAACGGTTTTTATCAGGTTAAAAACCTCTAAATCAACAAGGTTAACTAAAAAAAAAGTCCACCTTTTGGGTGGACTCTTACTAGAATAGAATTTACTATTCTGATTTCATTGGACGTTCAACTTGTTTAATCACTTTTCTTTTTTCTTTCTGAGCTTTTTGCATCTCATCGTACTTTGCTAATTGATCTGCTGTCAACACAGTGCTATATTGTTTTCTTCTCGAATTGTTGTTCGTTCTGATTGATTCTCTTTTTACTTCTTCCGTCATTGTTGTGTTTGTGCGAATTGCCTCGTTCTTTGTAACAATACCTTCATTAATCGATGCAATTTTTTCTTTCTGTTCGGCGGTTAGATTTAATTCTGTTGCCATTCGTTCTGTTTGTTTTGCTGCTCGCTCTTCAGCTGTCATTTTTGGTTTAGTTTCTTGACCAATTGCTGTGATTGAAGCAAATACGATAAAAATTCCTGCAATTATACTTTTCATATGTTTCATTTTTTTTTTATTTTAATGATGTGCGCTTCTTCCAAAATTGGTGCCAAGACGTTTGATTCTTCACTTGGCAACGAAGATGGTACCAAAAGGTGAATTTTATAATAAAAGTTGAGTTTTCCAATTAATTTGTACTTTTCTACAATGCGAACTCTATTGTTTCTTTTTATCGGTATCATTTTATCATCTTGTGGAGCTGTTTCACCAATGGCAAGTGATGTGAAATTGGATTTAAGTCGCAATGGATTAACACAAATTCCAGCTGAGGTTTTTGAAAATAAAGAATTGAAAGTGTTAAAGCTTTTTGGCAATCAACTCGATTCCATTTCAAGTCGAATAGGGGAGCTGGTCAATTTGGAAGAATTGTACATCGGAAAAAATAACTTAACAACACTACCAAAGGAAATTGGTCAATTGAAGAACTTGAAAATACTTTCACTTCAATACAATGAGATCGATTCTTTACCAAATGAAATAGGTGGCTTAGAGAATTTAGAAACCTTATGGTTGGATCAAAACCGTTTGATTTCCTTGCCTGATTCTATTGGTAAACTGAAAAAACTTAAAGTTTTACAGGTCCGTTTCAACCGTTTAGAGACCTTACCTGCTGGATTAGGTGAGTGCGAGATGTTGAGTTTACTTTATTTGAATCGCAATAATTTAACTGCCTTGCCAAAAGAAATGGGGAACTTAAAACAATTACGGGAGATTTATTTAGCTGGTTCAGGTGCTTTGAATCAAATCCCCGAATCGTTTTGTGATTTACGTTATTTGGAAATACTTGAAATAAGTCAATCTACCGTGTTGCCAGCTTGCCTTCTTGTCTTAAAAGCCAATCGATTGCAGATTATTGAGCATTGAGTTTTTTATTGTCATGAATCATACTCATGAACAAAACGACATCATAGGCAAAATGAGCTGCAATAGAAAACCAAAGTCCAAAATGCTCAAATCCCCAAGAAATTAAAAGAATAAATGGCAGAACAACCATTCCATACAGAGACATTTTTGGCTTTTTGATACTAAAATACCCATGAATTGCGACAAAAAAGATGGAACTGAACCAAACACCAAAATACGTTTGCATTCCTGAACGAAAGAGCAATTCTTCACCAATACCTGCGCAAAGTGAAAGAAATAAAGCATCGCCAACGTTTATGTTTAGATCTTGAACTATTTGGTCAATTTTCAAAGGGATCGTATCAAAAATGGGCGCTTTCAAAACGATTGCGGCCAAAAAAGCGTATAAAAAACCAAATTCAAGTCCATATAAGATTGGAATTAGTTTGATTTCGCTTAACTGCAAAAACTCAATTAGTTGGACATTACTTATGTAATAAACTGCAAGGAATGCTGGTATAGGAAAGACGAGTAAGGTTACAAGTCCCAAAAGATATAAAGTGTGTTTTCTCACCATTTCTAGTTGAACTCAAAATTAATCAATTCGGTCGAGGGAGAATCACGGAATCTATTTCGTTAAAAGATTTTAAAATGAAAACGGATATATTCATTTAATCGACCTTCTCTTGATATTCAATTACTTTTGTGAAAAAAAACAAAAATGACAGAAGATGTTATAGAATGGATTAAGCAATTCTATCAATCAACTGAAGCGAAGATGCTTCACCGTATTACCGTTATTGATTAGTTGCTTCAATGATTCAATTCCAATTTGTAGGTGACTATCAACATAGACAGATGTAACAACTGTGTCGCTTTTATCTGTTTTCACACCTTCAGGAACCATTGGTTGATCAGAAACCAATAACAATGCTCCAGTTGGAATATGGTTCGCAAAGCCAACGGTGAAAATCGTTGCCGTTTCCATGTCAATTGCCATTGCACGAACTTTTTGAAGATATGATTTGAATTCTTCGTCATGTTCCCAAACGCGGCGATTGGTAGTGTAAACCGTTCCAGTCCAATAATCTTTATTAAGGTCACGAATTGTGGTAGAAATGGCTTTTTGAAGAGCGAATGCTGGTAAAGCAGGAACCTCAGCAGGGAAATAATCATTACTTGTCCCTTCACCGCGAATTGCAGCAATTGGTAGCACTAAATCTCCCACTTCATTTTTCTTTTTTAATCCACCACATTTGCCTAAAAACAACACTGCTTTAGGTTTGATAGCTGATAAAAGGTCCATACAGGTTGCTGCGGAAGCGCTCCCCATTCCAAAATTAATAATCGTTATTCCATCAGCTGTTGCGCATTGCATTGGCTTGCCTTTTCCGACAACGTCGACATTGTGCATCTCTGCAAATTTTTCGACGTAATTGTGGAAATTGCACAAAAGAATGTACTCTCCAAATTTATCTAAATCTTGTCCTGTATATCTCGGTAACCAATTGTCAACTATTTCTTTTTTTGTTTTCATTTTAATGGTCTTTATGATATCCAACGGGAACTTTTTCTCCTGCTGGAATGGCAATTTTTAATGTGTTTTCTTCCGGAGGAATAGGGCAGGAATAGCGAATCGAATAGGCGCAATAAGGATTGTAGGCTTTATTGAAATCGATTCGTAAAGTTTTACCTTTCGGTATTTCAGTGTCGATGTAGCGTCCACCACCATAACTTTCGGTCTGACAAGTAGCGTCACGAAAAGGAATAAACAAGTAATTTTTGAATTCTTTCTTTTTTTTTAATTCACAATTTTGATAGACTGTTAAACGATAAGTTGAATCATTCAATTTAAAATCAATGTATCCAAAACGTCTGTAAATTGGGGTTCTATCAGTTGATGTTGGCATCTCAAATCGTTTTCCTTTCCTTTTTGTGAAAGAAGTTTGAATGCGATATAATGTATCGATTTCATAGTAGCTTAATCCCTCAAAATGATCAATTTCTTCTTGGGTTAATACTTTGCTTGTTGGATCGATTAACTCAGCATAATGCTTGACGCGATTTTCACGAATAGTATCTTCATAGCTCTGCGCCGAAACACAGTTTATCAGAAGGATAAAAAAAAATAAAATCAATTTTCTCATCGCGCACCAAAGATTGAACTTCCTACTCGAACCATGGTGCTTCCTTCTTCAATTGCTAACAAATAATCACCGCTCATTCCCATTGATATTTCTTTAAAACAATCTTCTTTTGAAAAGAATTTGTTCTTCAAGTTAGTGAAAATTTTCTTTAATGACTGAAATTCATTTCGCACGGATTCATTGTCTTCCGTAAAAGAAGCCATTCCCATTACACCAACGATGCGAACATTCTTCATTAATTTGAATTCATTTGACAAGACTAATTCAGATGCTTCGTTTTCCGATAATCCGAATTTTGTTTCTTCTTGCGCGATATGAAATTGAAGCAAACAATCAATCACACGATTGTTTTTTAGCGCCTGTTTATTGATTTCTTGTAAAAGTTTAAAGCTATCAACTGAATGAATTAGTGCTACAAAAGGTGCAAGGTATTTTACTTTGTTTGTTTGTAAATGTCCGATGAGGTGCCATTGAATGTCTTTCGGCATTACATCATACTTCTCGCACATTTCTTGGACCTTATTTTCTCCAAAAACGCGTTGTCCCGCATTATAAACTTCCATCAATGCTACCACCGGTTTTGTTTTTGAAACGGCAACCAATGTGACATGAGAAGGAATAGATGCTTGAATATTTCTTAAATTTTCGCTGATCATTCGTTGATGTTATAAATCGTTAATCCACTGCGCATTTTTGGTTCTACCCAAGTAGATTTAGGTGGCATAATCATCTGGTTATCTGCCACTTTTTTAACTTGTTCGATTGAAGCGGGAAATAACACAAATCCAACCTTGAATTTTCCCTTGATAATTTTCTCTTCGAACGTTGAAATAGATTCAGCACCACTGATGAATTCGATATTTTCATCCGTTTTCAAGTCATTAATACCCAAAATTGGTGTAAGAACTGATTGTGTTAAAATTTCCGCATCCAAACAACGCACGGGATGTGACTCGTCAATGATATCAGGTTTACAATCCAATTGATACCATTTTCCTTCAAGACACATGGTCATTTGATGCTCATGAGCTGGTTTTTCCGCTTTTGATAAAGGTACAATTTTAAAAGATTTCCTTAAGTGATTCAAAAATTCATCACCAGTGAGTTTATTTAACGTTTTAACCAAACGATTAAATTCTAAGATTTTCAATCGCGTTTCATCAATAAAGAAAGCCAAGAAAAAATCCTCATTTGGAAATTGCGATGTTCCTTTTGACTGACGATGCTTTTTTAGTCCAGCTGACGATGCTGATCGGTGATGTCCATCGGCGATGTATGTTGCAGGTAGCAATTCAAACGCATTTATGATTGAAAGTGAGTCTTGTTCAGATAATACCCACACTTCGTGTTTGATTCGATCAGTTGTCGTGAATTCGTATTCTGGTCGTGCGCTTGTGCAATGAATCAATAATTCATCAATTCGTTGTTCATGAGGGTAGGATAGAAGCACTGGTTCCGCATTGTAACCGACAATATCCAAGTAATTCGTAAACATTGCTTCACGAGAAGTCAAGGTAGCTTCGTGTTTTTTAATCAGATCATTCTCATATTCTTCTACACATGCTCCAGCTACGATTCCGGTGAACTCGTGACCATTTTTTGTTTGACGATAAATGTAAATGTGCGCTTGGGAATCTTTGATTAGAATTCCTTCATCAATAAATTCTTTGTATTTATCCATTACCAACTCAAAACGTTCCTTTGAATTAGGTTTTGTTTTCTTCTCACTATTAAATTCTGGATTAATAATACGCAAGAAAGTGTAGGGATTATCCTCCAGTTTTGCTTTGAGCACATTCTTTTTATACGAATAATAAGGTCTTGTTGCAACCAAATGTACTTTGTCGCGAACCGGTCGTAATGCTTTGAAAGGAGCTATTTTAGTCATATTGATGTAAAATCAAATTTACTGGTTTGTAAAAATGCAGGTATGGACATTGCCGATACCTGCATTTTTCAAATAAACGGAATATATTTTAATTCGTGGTAGCGAATTGACCGATAATTAAACTTGCCAATTCTTCACCAATTCTATCTTGTGCTTCTAGCGTTGCAGCTCCGACATGTGGAGTGCATGCAATATTTGGGTGATTCAATAAGTCAGTGCGCGGATTTGGTTCATTTTCAAACACATCCAATGCAACTGAAGCCACTTGTCCAGAAGCTAAAGCGTCCAACAAATCAGTTTCATTGATGACACCTCCACGTGCTGCGTTTACAAGGCGAACACCTTTTTTCATTAGAGCGAATTCCTTTTGTGTAATAACTGCACTTCCGTCCGCTTGTTTTGGAACATGAAGTGAAATATAATCCAATTTACCAATTACGTCGTTTAGTGATGAATTCGGTGTAATTGTCACCTTTGCAGAATGACCATTTCCAATTGGAATTTGAATATCCACTGAATTTGTCATGAATTGATCAATTGCGATGACATCCATTCCACATCCTAATGCATAAGATGCTAAACTTTGTCCGATACGACCAAATCCTACGATTCCCAATGTTTTTCCACGAAGTTCAACTCCTTTAGCATATTTCTTTTTCAAGGCTGAAAAGTCACCTGTTTCCATATGTTTATATGAATCGTGTAATGATCTTGAAATTGCAAACATGTGTCCCATCACCAATTCAGCTACTGATTGTGAAGAGGAAGCTGGCGTATTGATTACTGTAATACCCTTTTCACGAGCGTAAGCAACATCAATATTGTCCATTCCAACACCACCGCGACCAATTAATTTTACATTGGGGCATGCATCAATAACTTCTTTACGCACAGTTGTTGCACTTCGCACTAAAATCATCTCAATTCCTTGAGCATTTACTTCTTTTGCTAAATCTTCTTGAGCAACTTTTTCAGTAATTACTGTAAAACCAGCTTTTTCTAAAAGTGATTTTCCTAATTCGGAAATACCATCATTTGCTAATATTTTCATGCCTTGTTAAATTCGGAATTCGGCCCTTGAACCAGCTCAGGGACCAGAATTCGTGTTTTTATAATCTTATCCGTTTTTGCGTGTAAACTCTTTCATTACATCAACTAACACTTGTACGCTTTCCAATGGTAATGCATTGTACATTGACGCTCTATATCCACCAGTTGAACGGTGACCAGGTAGACCAACAATTCCAGCTTCTTTCCACATTTTATCAAATGCTTCTTGATGTGCTTCGTTTTCCAATAAGAACGTAATATTCATTTTTGAACGGTCTTCAACTGCAACTGGTCCTTTGAATAATGGATTTGCATCAATTTCGGAATAAAGAAGTGCTGCTTTTGCATTGTTTCTTTGTTCCATCGCTTTAACACCGCCGTTTGCTAACAAGTTACGCAAGTTCAACATGGCAACATAGACAGAAAATACGGGAGGTGTATTTAACATTGATTCTTTTTCAACCTGTTGTTTTAAATCCAAATAAGTCGGCATAAATGGCGAAGTGGATTTTCCAAGGATTTCATCTTTAACGATGTAAAGAGTTGCTCCTGCTGGACCAAGATTTTTTTGTGCTCCTGCATAAATCAAATCGAAATCGGCAACATTGATTTCTTTGGAGAAAATATCTGAAGACATGTCACATACGAGTGGCAAATCAGTTTTCGGGAAATCATGAAATTGTGTTCCGTATATGGTATTGTTTGAAGTAAAATGAATGTAATCTGCATCAGAAGGAATTGTGTATCCTTTTGGAATGTATGAGAATTTCTTGTCTTCAGATGATGCGAATACATTTACATCAACTCCAACTTTCTTAGCTTCTTTTATTGCACCAGATGCCCAAGTTCCGGTATTGATATAACCTGCTTTCATTGTTTCGCGCATCATGTTCAAGGCTACAATTGTAAAACCAAGAGTAGCACCACCTTGTAAGTAGGCGACTGAATAACCAGCAGGTACATTCAATGCTTTTTTAACAAGATCCATTGCCTCATCCATCACAGCAACAAAGTCTTTATGACGGTGAGATACTTCTAGAATAGATAGACCATTAAAGTCGATAACTGCATCTGCAGCTTGTTTGAATACTTCTTGTGGTAAAATGCAAGGACCTGCTCCGAAATTATGTTTCATTTTATACTTTTTTATGCGTTGTAAAATTGGGAATTAAAAGGCATTCAGTAAAAAACTTTTTTGAGAACTTATGCACTATTATCAGTTAATAGTGGACAAAAAAAAAGCTGTCAATTCAGACAGCTTTACTATTTATTCTTCAGACTTTTTCGTTGTCTTCTTTACCTTAGTTGTTTTTTTCTCAGCTGCAGGTTTTTTCTCTGCCGCTACTTTCGGTGCCTTTGGGGCAGCTACTTTCTTTACAGCTGGTTTCTTTTCAGCTGCTTTTTCTTCCTTAGCTGCTTTTTTTACTGAAGGTTTTGCAACAGCAGTAGACTTTTTCTTACGTGAGTTACCAAATGAACCCATTGTACGTTTTCCTTTTGCTGTTTTTTTATCTCCTCTTCCCATAATAATGACGTGTTTTAATGTTTTTTTTCAATCGCTTTGCAAATATATTATTCTTTTTTAAATAATCGTCTTCTGATTTCATCTTCAAGTGCTTGTCCACCGTTTAAAATTTTTCTGCACCATTGAAGTTTTAGCTCAATTTGTTCCTCTGGCGACAATTTCCAATTCAAATTTGACTTTTGGAGTCGTTCGCGCAACACATTTAAAGTTATTGCAACCGAAACAGAAATATTGAAACTCTCGGTAAAACCATACATTGGAATTTTTACAAATTCATCTGCTTCTTGCATTATTTCTTCTGATATTCCGCGACGTTCTGTTCCAAAAACAAGCGCAAGTGGCTGCTTCAAATCAATATTGTTTATTGTAACATCCTTTGTGTGAGGAGTAGTTGCAACAATTTTATATCCTTTTGATTTCAGTTTGCGAATACAATCAAGCGATGGGGTGGTACCTTGATCGAAATTAAATAGGTCAACCCAACGTCCAGCACCCAAAGCAATATCACGTTGAACCTTATATTGATTATCCTTTTCGATAACGTTTAACTCTTGAATTCCGAAACAATCACAAGACCTTAATACTGCCGAAGCATTGTGTTCTTGAAAGACATTTTCTAAAACGACAGTTAAATAATTGGTACGTTCAGCAGCTATACGATCAAACATTTCTTGTTTGTTCGGTGTAATAATTTCGTACAATTCCTTTAGTACGGCTTTGTTTTCTTCGTTTTTCTCACTTAACACATTATAAAAGTAATAGAAATGTATAGACTTTACGTTTGAATCTTTGTGTATATTGCATAAATTTTTCTGCTATGAGATTCGCTTTTATCGCAAGTATTCTTGGAATAAGTGCATTTGCACTCACAACTTGTTCAAACGACAAAGTTCAATTGAATACTTATAAAACGGAGCATGTTTTTGTACTGGTAATGGATGGACCGAGATATTCTGAAACATGGGGAGATCCGAGTCACACCAACATACCTAGAATGGATACAATCATGTCAAGTTTAGGAATAATCAATACTGCATTTTACAATAATGGAGAGACGAATACCACAGCTGGGCATACTGCGCTATCAACTGGTCACTACCAATCTATTAATAATTCCGGAGGTGAATACCCAATTTTCCCTTCCATTTTTCAGTTTTACAGAAAAGTAAAAGGTTGTAATTCAAATTTAGCATGGTTGGTAACAAGCAAAGATAAGTTAGAGGTATTATCAAATACAAAAGATATATCATGGAAGGATAAGTTTTTACCATCTACTAATTGCGGTATCAGTGGGCTAGGTAGCGGTTATCGTCATGATAGTATTACCTTTCCTATTTTAATGAATGTGTTGACAACTCATCAACCAAAGTTATTATATGTAAATTTCAGGGAGCCTGATTTTTCAGGTCATGCAGGAGATTGGACAGCATATGTCAATGGCATAAAGAGTGTTGATGAATATATCTATCAGGTTTGGGCATTCATTCAATCAGATCCAATTTACAAAAACAAAACAACCTTATTTGTTACCAATGATCATGGAAGGCATTTGGATGGAGTTTCTGGAGGCTTCATATCCCATGGTGATGGTTGTGATGGGTGCAGACATTTAAACTTTTACGCATTTGGTCCAGATTTTAAAAGTGGTATTGAAATTAATGAGCCGAGAGAATTAATTGATATTCATGCAACAGCTTCTGAATTACTTGGTTTGCCGAAATCAGCTTCAACAGGAAAGGTAATGACTGAGTTATTTGATTAATGGTTCAACTATTGAATCTCTAACAAGGAATCAATAGCTTCGTCAATATTTTCTTGTTTTTCAACATCATTAATTATTGTGAAATCTCCAATAATGCCAATAATGGCCGGAAAACGTCTAACATCTTCAGGAAGAAAGTCTTTGTCGTAAAACACTTTGTTGAATCTTTTCGGCTTCAAATCATTCAAATTATTGTTATTCAAATCTTTTTTATCGCTTTGAGCTTCTAAAATTTTTCCATGTGCAGATTCTGTTGAAATGAATTTCATGTAAGCACCATTTTGTCCCTGATGAATAAAGGTTGTGGCTAGGACATTAATTGTGTCACCTGTTTCAACTGAACGCACCACGACAAGATTGTAAAAATCTATTTTGTGTTCTGGTGTTATTTTATCTGATTTTCCAATGATTTCAATTTCAGCACCATCTTGAAGAATATATGGATCCATTTTAAAACCATTAGGACTCACCATGTGTTGCTCTAAATCAATGGGTCCAACACATGAAGTTAAGATTAAGTATAAAAGGCCAATTGAATAAGTAAATTTCATAGGATTGATATGTTATGTAAATGATCTATTATTCCTTTAAATAATAATGTAACAATGCTTTTGATTGTAAATAGTTTGCCAAAGTTACAATATTTGAAGAGGGAATATTTCAAAATCAAAATTTTGGACACAAAAAAAGGAGAATCTTTCGATTCCCCTTTTTATCCAATCTTAATTTGATTAGTTAACTTTTGCAGAAAGCTCAGCACCAGCTTTGAAACGTACAACGTTTTTAGCAGCGATTTTGATTTCTTTTCCTGTTTGTGGGTTACGACCAGTTCTTGCAGCTCTGTTAGAAACTGAGAAAGATCCAAATCCAACTAGAGAAATTCTATCTCCACCTTTCATTGCGTTAGCTGTAGCGCTTACAAATGCATCTAATGCTTTCTTTGCATCAGCTTTAGACAATCCAGCCTCAGCTGCCATCGCGTCAATTAATTCTGCTTTGTTCATAGTTAAGTTTTTTGAATGTTTGTAATTATTTAACGAAGCAAATATATCTGAATATCCACGCCACACAAGTGTTTCAGTGAAAAAAACTACAATTTTGTTGATAAAAGCACCATTTTGTTGATAAACACCATTGAAAAGCCCACCATTTCTGAGTTTTTCGACCAACATTCTTATTTTATCGTTTAATTTTAGCTGCTCTTCAAAGCACAAAAACAGTGAATAATTTGCTGTTTTGATGGATAATTTCACTTTTGAAGATTATTTCAATCTATTGTTTCAGGTAATAATTCAATTCTTCAAGCTGCTCAGGTATAAGACTGACTTCGTATTAATGCGTGATATATTTAAATTTCACAATGTTTGCTGCAATGAGTTTTTTCATGTGTTGAGAAATTGATCCTTCAGATAATCCTACAATTGTTTGGAGGTCTTTATTTCGCACACATGTTTTGTCAACTAGAGTTTTAACAATTGTGATTCTTGCTGGGTGTGCAAGTGCATTGGCAATTTTAGCCATTTGCATTGTTTCTTTGGAGTAGTGGGAGGTTTTTGTTGCGCCCATGATTTAAGGTTGATTAGGTTAATAATTACCTTAAGTTATGAAAAAAGTACATTATAAAATTCGAATTTTTGAATTTATTTATGTTTAGAACTTTGTAAAGTTGAAAAGTTGTAATATTGTAAAGTTAAAAACATAAAACTTTTGAACTTTACAATATTACAAGGAATGTCCATTTTTACTAAGTTACAGAGGTGATTTATTTTCAGATCCTATTCAATAACCCAATCCTCTAATTTATTTCCAGCTAAGAATTCCTTGTAATTCATGCGGCGTTTTCCTTCCATCTGGAACTCAGTCACACAAAGATAAAAATCTGCACAAGGAAATAGAATTCCGTCAGATGAGGTTAAAAGAGCTGTTTTATCCTTTACTGTTTGCGTTGTTTTAGATGATATAAAAAGTTTAAAGCTTTTGACTTCTCCTGAAGCATTATTTGTAAGCTCTGTCCAAGCTGTTGGATAAGGGGATAAACCTCGAATGAAATTATGGACAACAGTCACGTCCTGATTCCAATTTACTTTGCAGTCTGGCTTGAATATTTTTGGAGCATTTTTTAAAGTTGCTATAGTCATCGAATCTTGCTCAATCCCATTGGCTTCGCCAATCATTATTTTCCCAACGGTACTGACAGTCAGCTTTGTTCCTAAGGCCATTAACTTATTGTGAACCTCACCAACTGTTTCGTTTTCCTCGATGGCTATTTTCTCTTGTTCGATAACTTTACCCGTGTCAATTTCTTTCTCAATAAAAAAGGTTGTAACTCCTGTTTCTTTTTCTCCATTAATGACAGCCCAATTTATTGGTGCGGCACCGCGATAATTCGGCAGGAGAGAAGCATGTAGATTAATTGTCCCTTTTGGCGGCATGGACCAAACTATTTCCGGTAACATTCTAAACGCGACGACAACAAATAAATCTGCGTTGAGAGATTGAAGCTCATGAATAAATCCATCATCTTTTAAGTTGCTTGGTTGAAGAACGGCAATAGAATGAGAAACAGCTGCTTTTTTAACAGCGCTTTCAGAGAGTTGTTGACCTCGACCAGCAGGTTTGTCTGGTGCGGTGATAACAGAAACGATATTAAAGTTAGCAGATACCAGTCCCTCCAAAATGCTCACGGCAAAATCAGGAGTCCCCATAAAAACAATTCTGAAATCTTTCTTTTCCATTAGACCACTTTTTTCTTCCAATCAAAAAACTTTAAATAGAGCATAGATAATATTCCCATAGTTCCAAAGTAGATATATTCATTGGTCCAAATCCATAGGACATCTACTTGCAAAACTTTTATGAGTAAAAAACTTGAAAGCAAATATACAATCGCACAAAGAATTTCAATCATAAAAGAAGCCATTGTGTTTCCTGATCCATTGATTGTTTGAAAGTAAACACTAAAAAATCCATACATAAAAATGGAAATTGAAATGTAACGTAAAATTTCTGCGCTTTTTTGTATGTATGCTTGTTCAGGATTGATCATTTCAATTAATTTCTCTGGATAGAAAACGGCACCATGGAAAAAGAGAAATAAAAAAATCAAGGTTAAAAATTGAATGCGTCGTTGGATGATTTTTAAGGAATGCAAATCTCCTCGACCTATGTATTGTGAAATATATGTCTTCGTAGTTCCAGCGAATCCCCAGATAGGCACAAATGCAAGGAAGTAGATGGAGCGAACGTTTTGTGAAACGGTTAATTCAAATTTTCCTGTCTGCTCCAGCCATGTAAAGAAGATGGTCCAAGTTGCGAGCGCAAGAAAACCTTGAAACATGAGCGGACTGCCAATTTTAAACAATTCCTTCATTGAAGCAAGGTTAAAAGAAAAGTGTGAGAATAGTTTATATTGTTTTCGTTCCTTGGAAAAAATTAAGAATATAACTAAAAATAACATACCAGAAAAATCAGCAAGTGTTGAGGCCCAAGCAGCGCCTTGAAGTCCCATTTCCGGGAATCCACCTTTCCCGAAAATCATCAGATAATCGAGGATAACATTTGAAGTCGCTGTGATTAATGCAGAAATTAATACGACCCATGTTTTACCATTGGCAAGAAAAAATGCATTTATGGCAAGTGAAATCATGGCGAAAAACAAAGCATAGCTTCTAATTCGAATGTATTCACCTTGCAAAAGACTAATATCAGCGTGTTTAGAATAACTATTCAGGAAATTCGGCATAATGAATTGAAGAAACAAGAACAATGCAATGGCTAGAAAGAAGTGAGAAAAAACAGAAGTTCCGAAAACGCGACCAATTGCATCCGTATTTTTTTGACCAATTCTCCGTGCAATAATTATTTGTGCACCATCGCTCATCCCAACTAGCGCCATGAAAAATGTGATGTAAATCAATCCGCCATTTCCAACTGCATCAAAAGCATCAGTGCTATAGCGACTAATAAATGAAGAGTCAGTAATCAATACAACCGACTGTATGAAGCTAGAGACCATTAAAGGAATCGCCATTTTTAGAATCGAACTGTATTTTAAATCTAACACCTACTTTTAAATTATGAATTATGAATTATGAATAATGGTTCCTGAGCTTGTCGAAGGATGAATTATGAATTATGGTACCTTAGCTACCAAGTCTATCATCTAGCTCTAACCTCTAGCTCTAACCTCTATCTCTAACCTCTATCTCTAACCTCTATCTCTATCTCTATCTCTATCCTCTATCTCTAACCTCTAATCAACCTGAATAACCAGTCCCTTCAAATATTCACCTTCCGGATGAAAAGCATTAATTGGATGATCAGCAGGCTGATGTAATTGTTCTAAAATACGCACATTTCTGCCAGCTTCAATTGCGGCTGCGATAATAGTATTGTTGAACAAATATTTATCTACCACTTGCGAACAAGAGAAGGTAAAAATGATTCCACCCGGTTTTATTTGGCGAATGGCGTGTGCGTTCAAGCGTTTGTATCCTTGAATTGCTTTGTGTCTTTTCTCGCGGTGTTTTGCGAAAGCTGGGGGATCCAAAATAATAATATCATAGTCTTCAGGCAAGTCTTTCATGTATTCCATTGCATCCGCAACGATCGATCCATGACGGTCTTCGAAACCATTGATTCGCACATTTTCCTCTGTTAAAACAATCGCCTTTTTAGATGAATCCAATGAATGAACGAGGGATGCACCGTGTTTTAATGCTAATAAACTAAATCCACCTGAATAACAGAATGTGTTTAGCACCTTTTTTCCTTCAGAATATTTACCCAGCAAAAAACGATTCTCGCGCTGATCGATGAAGAAACCTGTTTTTTGACCAGTAACCCAATCAATACTTAGAGAAACCCCATGTTCTTTGGCGATATGAGGAGTTTCACACTTTCCATAAACATATGCATCAACAATATCCGCTCTTTGTGGCAGGGTATCTGAAGATTTTGAATAAACTGCTTTCAGGGATTTTCCTAATACAGCTATTAATCCGTTTGAAATATGCTCAATATTGGCGTACATACCAAGACTGTGACATTGAACCACTGCTGTTCCGTTATAAAAATCGACTACCAATCCAGGTAAAGAATCACCTTCACCATGAACTAAACGACAGATAGAATTTTCCTTTGTGAATAATTGCATCGATTTTCGCAATTCAATTGCCCGTTTTAAAGCAGATTGAAAAAACGCGGCATCAATTTCTACATCTTCGAAACTTAAGACACGCACAGCAATTGTGGCATGTTGGAAATGACCACGTGCTAAAAAACGACCTTTGGCATCAGTAACAGTTACCGTTTCGCCGTCGCTTAAATCATCCGTTGAATCTGCAATTGCACCCGAGAAAATCCAAGGGTGGCGACGTAAAATCGAATCTGTTTTATGTTTGTGTATGCGAATTGTTTTCAAAATTGTCTGAATTGGTTAGTAAAATTACAAATTCTAAGCGATGTGGGTGATTTAAAATGGATGAGTTTGTGTGAATTGTTACATAACGATTCTTCTATGAATTATGAAGATTACATTGTTAGGAAAGAAAGTTACATCTTGAATCTCAAGGGTGAATTGTAAGTAATTTTAACCTATAAATTGAATTCATGAAGTGTACTGTACATATTTATCTTTTAAATGCCTTGTATTCGCAGCGATTAGCGGATGATTTATACGAAGGAAAAGAATCTGCTGACAATCGGAAACATCAATGGGAAGATGAATTGCGCATTACGTCTGACGTGGAAAAAATAAATGTACTTCGTGATGTGAGTTTTCCTTTGCAAGGACAAATGCCGGATGGTACTGATTTTTCGCATGATTTGACGAAGATGATGTTGTTTGAAATTGAATCAAGTGATGCGCCTAAAGCATATATCGGTGCATCAGAAAGTATTGTGAATAGGCACATTGTTGAAGAAACAGAAGGTGTTTTAACAATCAAACTCTATTTAAATGACGATGAGCCTTATGCGAATCCATATCCAGGATTGTTCGTGGCTTCTAAGGAGTTTCCAAAAGCATTGATTTTTTAATGTTAGAGGTCAGAAACATATCGCTGAATTATGGGCGGGAAGTGTTAAAGGATATTTCGCTTCAGCTGAAACAAGGAGAAATTATCAGTATAGTTGGTAAAAGTGGATCGGGGAAGACCTCTCTCTTAAAAATCATGGCTGGAAATTTAGAACCAACGAGCGGTGATGTATGGTTTGGAGGTGTGAAAGTAAAAGGACCAATTACCAAATTAATTCCTGGTCATCCTGAGGTTTGTCTGGTAAACCAAGATTTTCAACTAGATAAATACCATACAACCGAAGAAAATATCAAAAATCCAATTCTATACTTACCAGAAAAGGAACGAAATATTTTTCTTGAAGAATTGATCGATTTATTAGAACTAGGATCGGTTCGTAATCAACAAGCTATTTCATTATCTGGTGGAGAACAGCAACGTTTGGCAATTGCTAGAGTAATTGCAATGGAACCAAAAGTGATTTTGCTGGATGAACCTTTTTCACATTTGGATGGTTTGTTGAGGAAAAAGTTGATTAACTATTTCCTGGAGTTGAGAAGGATTCGTAAGACGAGCCTTGTACTTGTTTCGCACGATGGAACAGAAGTATTAGGACTTTCAGACCGAATCTATTCAATGAAAAATGGGGTAATAACGCGTAAAGGAAATCCACATAAATTTTATTACAAACCAAAAAGTTTAGAGGATGCTCGCTTATTTGGACCAATGAATTCGATTCGAGTTGGTGATAAGCGTGTGTTTTTTCGTCCAGATGAATTTACCTTGGATCCCCAAGATAGACATACAACGGTTGACCTGAAGTATTTGTATTCTTCTTTTACTGGTCCAGTTTATGAGAACTTTTTTCAAACGATTCATGGAGAACTAGTTGTACTTTTTAGTTTTAATTCTTTAGAAAATGTCACAACAATTGGAGTCGAGCACAAAAATTAGGCAGTTATCGTGGCGGGAACTAGGAGATTTGTTCGTTCAAACATTTAAGGAATTTTTCGCAGTAAAAGGATTGCACCATGGTGCGGCAATGGCATATTATGCTCTTTTTGCGTTGGTTCCCTTGCTGTATTTGGCTATTTCTGTCTTTGGACGAGTGATTGGTCAAGAGCAGATGAGTGAGATTGTTGGTGGATTACTGAGGGACAAGGTTGGGATTCAAGATGTTCAGGGAATTTTGGATTTCTTGAAGACGATGGAGGTAGATAAAGGAAATTTTATCAAAGAATTGATTGGTTTTCTGACCTTGCTTGTAATGAGTACGGCAATATTGGTTTCTATGAAGACTAGTATCAATAAATTTATGGGAATTATTCCTCAATTTACTGTGCGAAAAGAATTGTTTCATGGATTACTGTTTCGTTTGATTTCGGTAGCTCTTATTGGTTTGTTTACAATGGTTATCATTATTATTTATTTTGCTCAATCAATTGCCGTTTCTGTTGGTGATAAGTGGTTTGTGGAGATGGAAACGGTGCATTGGGTCTATCAAAATCTTTCAAGTGATACGTTTTCAATCTTGACAAATTTTATCATTTTTACATTTGTTTTCCGCTATGTTCATGATGGTATCGTACGTTGGAAATTCGCTTTTGCAGGTGCGATTGTCACAGCTGTATTGCTTTATTTAGGACAATTGTTAATTCATTATTACGTTATGAATTATTTCTTTGCTGCAAATGCTGGAATTGCTGGGTCACTAATGGTAATTATGATTTGGATCTTTTATTCTTCTCAAATAATATTCTTTGGTGCTAAATTCGTTGCTGTGTATGCGCACCTAGTCAAAATTCCAATTGTTTTTCGACACAGATAGATCATGGTTTTTTCTCCAAATCAGCAAATTGATTAATATTCTGTCATTTATTTGTTTATATTTTAAGAATTTATATCTTTGAAAAAAAATCGATAGATGGAAATCGGAAATAACTTAAAATTACTTCGTAAGCGATTAAAGCGTTCTCAAGAAGAAGTTGCTCAAGAACTTAATTTGACAAGATCAACTTACAGTGGATATGAGAATGGTGTGGCACAGCCAAATTTAGACGCTCTAGTGGCTTTTAGTGAATTCTATAAGGTTTCTATTGATGAATTAGTTAAAAAGGATTTTGAGGTCTTCTCTGAAGCTGATTGGCAGCGTATTGATCAAGGTTTGTATACAGACGTGAAAGGGCAAAAGTTGCGTGTCTTAACGTCAATTGTCAATAGCGATGATGAGGAAATGATTGAATTGGTTCCTCTTAAAGCAAGCGCAGGATATGCTTCTGGTTACGCAGATCCAGATTATTTGAAAGTTCTTCCAACGTTTTATCTCCCATTTCTTTCTAAAAACAAAAAATACCGTTCGTTTCCAATTCAAGGTGATTCGATGCCACCCGTTGTTGAAGGATCCTATGTTGTTGCAGAATATATTCAAAATTGGATGACAATTCGATCTGGATCGCCATGTATTGTGGTGACAAAAGATGAAGGGATTGTATTTAAAGTAGTTCATAACTTATTGGATACGAGTCAGTCGTTTCAGTTGTGCTCAACTAATACTTTCTATAAGCCGTATTTGGTTCATGCAAATGATATTCTAGAAATGTGGAAATTTGTGAACTATATTTCACCTGAATTACCAGATATTCGAATGGACGATCAGCATTTAAGTAAATCAATTCAAGACCTTCAAAAAGAAGTGTTTGAGTTGAAAGAAAATATGCGCAAATCTTAAGTTGATTGAATTAAGAGGGATTTATTGATGTTTCAAATCGAATTTACCGTCGTTCTCAAGAATCAACTCTGCCAATAATAATTCACGTAAAGCTTGTTTGAAAATTTCTTCCGGCACGGCTGAGTACTTTTTACAATCAGCATATGTTCTTGTTAATTTTAAATAATCTAACAGCCTAATTTTAGTGTTTTCAAGGGCATTAGGAATCAAATCTTTTGATAGACAAACATCACACGTTCCACACGTTTCAGATTCTTGTCCGAAATAGCTTAATAATTGCACATTTCTGCATTTGTTCTCTGTCAAATAGCTCAAAGCAGCTTCAAGTTTTGTTTCTGCGAACTTTTTTCTATTTGCATAAACATCTGGAGCAATTGACAAATAATCATCAGGTAAACGCTCGTGAAGTAATGTTACAGATGGAAGTGAGGATTTCCAGGAAACTTCAATTATACCGTACTTTTCGAGTTCTTTAATCTGTTTCTCTAATTCACTTGGGTTGATTGAAAGCCGTTTGCAAAACTCATTTTCATTTACCTCGTAATATTGTTCAAATATACCTGAGTAACTTCTTGAAAGTAAGGTGGTTAATCCGATAAATTTTTCATGCTTTATTTGGAAATTATACAATTCTCTATTTCCAACTGTGTATTTCATTTTTGTTGGATGAAATACTCCATCGGTGAAAGATAGGTCATTGTTCAGCTCTAAGATTTTGAAACTGTTATACGTTTCCAAGATATCGAGATTGAATGCTTCGCACAACTTTTTAATTTCAAAATTATAGGTTTCGTCTTTCCCTGATCCAATTGCAATCTTCAAAAAATTACATAAAGCGCGATAGGTCAATTTTACTTTTTCTATCGGTGGAAATTTCATTTCGAAACGTTTACGCAAATCATCTAAGTCTGCTTTTTCCCAATAAACAATGGCTTTCGAATTCTCTCCATCGCGGCCAGCTCTTCCTGCCTCTTGAAAATATGCTTCTAAGCTTGGTGGAAATTCATAATGCAACACATATCGAACATTTGGTTTGTCAATCCCCATTCCAAAGGCATTAGTCGCCACCATTACTAATGTTTTGCCTGACATCCAGTAATTTAACATGACTTCTCGGTCTTCTTTCGACATGCCACCATGGTACACACCTACACTAATGTGATTCGCATGTAAAATTCGCGCAATATCCTTTACACTTTTTCGGGTTTGACAATAAATAATCCCACAGTCTCCAGAATTTGATTTACAATGATTGAGAATTTTAGATAGTTTATTTTCAGATAAATAAGCTTCGTAACTTAGATTCTTTCTTTCAAATGATGCTTCGTGTAATTTCGGCTTTTTTAAGTGAAGTTGTTTGATAATGTCTTCACGAACAACTTCTGTTGCCGTTGCGGTAAGTGCAATAATTGGTACATCTGGATGAAATCTTCGCAAGGTTGCAATTTCTAAGAAGGAGGGTCTAAAGTCATGCCCCCATTCTGAGATACAATGTGCTTCATCGACAACGATAAGTCCGACGTTCATTAATTTGAAACGTTCTTGAAAGAGTTTAGAACAAATACGTTCAGGGGAAGTGTACAAAAATTCAATTCCACCAAAACGAGCATTATCAAGTGTGATGTCGATTTCACGATAGCTCATGCCACTCACAATTGCTTTAGCTTTAATTCCCCGTTTTTCGAGATTCGAAACTTGATCCTGCATCAATGCAATTAAGGGAGAAATAACAATTGTAATTCCTTCTCGCGCTATACCAGGTACTTGAAAACAAATCGATTTTCCGCCGCCTGTTGGAAGTAAAGCCAATACATCAAAACCATATATGGAGTCGTCTATAATGGTTTCCTGAAGTGGTCTGAATTGTTCAAATCCCCAGTATTGTTTTAATATTTCTTTACTTTTTTCCATGTTTCAATTGCACAACAAAAATAAGCAAATTAAATTCCTTTAAACGCTACCAAAAATTTGATGAATCCGTCTATTTTACTTAAATTTGGACTTCATTTTTACAGCATGTTACAAGAAACACATAACATCAAGGTTACAAAAACAACAAATTCTCACTTTAATCAAGTGGATTGGGAAAACTTACCATTTGGTAAAATATTTTCAGATCACATGCTGGTGATGGATTACAAGGATGGTCAATGGCAACAACCTGAGATTTTGCCTTTCGGTAATATAAGTATACATCCAGCTACATCTGCAATTCATTACGGTCAATCGATTTTTGAAGGAATGAAAGCAAATAAGGCAGAAAATGGTGATGTATTTGTTTTCCGACCTGACATGAATGCTAAACGTTTTCAAGAGTCTTGCGAGCGTATGTGCATGCCTGTAATTCCAGAAGATTTATTCGTTGAGTTAGTGCGCAAAATGGTTGAAGTTGATAGCAATTGGATTCCAAATAAAGAAGGCTATTCATTGTACATTCGTCCATTTTTATTCGCTACAGATGAATTCGTAGGCATTCGCCCATCAGAAACATATAAGTTTATCATTTTTACTTGTCCAGTTGGAGCGTACTATTCTGAGCCTGTAAATGTTAAAATAGAAGAGTTTTACACGAGAGCATCAATTGGTGGTGTGGGAAGAGCTAAAACTGCAGGAAACTATGGTGCATCTTTGTTTCCAGCAAAACAAGGGCAAATGAAAGGGTTTCATCAGTTGGTTTGGACCGATGGAAAAGAACATAAGTACATTGAAGAATCTGGAACAATGAATATTGTTTTTGTGATCGATGGAAAAATCATTACACCTTCTGAAGATGCTGATACAATTTTACGTGGTGTTACGAAGCGATCTGTCGTTGAAGTAGCTCAATCATGGGGTATTCCAGTTGAAGAACGTCGTGTAAGTGTAGAAGAGATAATCACAGCTATTCGTGAAGGAAAATTACAAGATGCTTTTGGAGCTGGAACTGCAGCAACAATTGCACACATTGCAAAAATTGGATTCCGAGATGAAGTGTTTGAATTGCCTCCAATAGAAGGGCGAGAAATTTCAAATAAAATCAAGAATTTTATTGACGATATGAAATCAGGGAAGGTAGAAGATACTTTCGGTTGGTGTTACAAAGTATAAAAGTGAAAAGGCTTCTTAATTGAAGCCTTTTTTATGGAATCTTACTTTTGCTGCATCTTTCCTAAAAAAAAGCCATATGCTAAAACGGATATTTTTTCTAGTTGCCTTCACGAATCTTTCTATGTTCTTGTTCGCCCAAGCGGATACGGTGTTGATTATTTTTGAATTAACAGATAAGGAATTCAAAGAACCTTTGCAAAACGTTAACGGGACTTTTAATTACGGTACAAAAGGAAAAATTTTACGTTCTAATTCGAAAGGGCAAATCGCATTTTATTCACCTGTCAACGAAACAATTTCCTATAGTCTTAATCACCCCCTTTACGAATCGAAATCAGGAAGTAAGAAAATGGGTGCGCTGGATTTTGGTGATACACTGATGGTTCGTATTGAATTAACATCTATAAAACGACAAGATGTTAAGGAAGTGGTGGTTAAAGCGCCTGGTATTCCAGATACTGTTTACAGTTCAAAAAGATTGAGTGTTGCAGATTTTGAAGTGCAGCGTGATGGCGATTTAGTTCTTTTGGTTTATCCCAAGAATCTCAAAAAGGGAAGTGAACTCCTTCTTTACAATGGAATTGATGTCATTAACTCTTTTGCAGTGCAGGGAACGGCTGAAGAAATCATACGTGATTATCGTGGAAATGCACATGTTGTGTGTGCCGATAACGTATATGGAATTCATGTGAATCAGGATAAGATCGGAATTGCTACAATTGAAAAACCTTATTATTTAAAGTATATCGCGCCAATTGTTGATACGAATCACACGAAGATGTACTTCTCGAATTTCAATAAAGATTACCCCGAGTTTTCTTATTTCTCTTTCGATCAATTGGATTCGACCTATTCGAAAATTATCAATATAAAAGATGATTTAATGATGGAACTGTATCGATCTGAATACAAATGGGCTGATATTCGAACAAAACTTTGGGCTAAAAACTTAGAATTAGAAACGGGTATTGATGCAGAAGTTTATGTAGGGGCGAATTATTTCACGCAGTCACTCTATTACAAGGAATTGTATGCGCCTTTGTTTCATCGCAACGATAGTTTATTTGTTTTTGATTATTACGACGACAAGTTGTTTACATTCGATGCTGCGGGAAATAAACTTGATAGTGTTTCTATTTATCATCACTATAATCCGAAATCAACGGGTTGGAAAAAACAACTCTTACAAGATCAAGTAACTGGACAAGTCTATGCTGTTTATGACAAAGCTGGATTCACCTATTTGGGACGAGTAGATACAAAAACTGGTGAAATAGCTGAAAAAGTTCGCTTAGAATTCCGTTATATCGATAAAATCAGCATCCACAATAATTTCATTTATTACGTCTATCGTCCGTATGAGTCAGTTCAAAAGAAATTCTTGTACAAGGAAAGGCTACCGTATGAGTATGAAGTTGCGAAACTTCCTTACGGCAATGAAATCTCGAATGAAACGGGGAAATGATCTGAATAGCCGCCCAGGTATTTCGAACCAGCATACGTTCTAAACGGAACAATTGAACCTTTGTATTCTTCCAATAAGAAATCGTACGAATGAATACAGCCTGAATTTTGAATTACACTGAATCCTTTTTTAGAGTTGAGGCCTTTTGAAGCCAACAAGTGATCCAATACATCCCATTCGCCTTTGTAATTGTAACTACCACCAAATTCTCCCGAAATAGCTGTAATTTGAGGATTCAATTTTTCAGCAATTAACTGTGGAGCCTTATCACTCGGATAATCATTTAAATCACCCATAAAAATCATTTTGGTTTGATCGTTTACTGTCAAAACCGAATCGATAAAAACGCGCGCTCTTGTTGCTGCAGCGATTCTGTTTGCTTCACTTTCGGCCTGACCACCGCTTCTGCTTGGCCAATGATTCACCATAGCGATAAGTGTATCTTTTTGTAAAACGAACTTAGCCCATAGAATATCTCTGGTTGCATGCGTTTCATCTGTTGGAAGCGTGAATCTCAAATAGCCCGATCGAACCAACGTGATACTTGAGCTGTCATAAGCCAATGCAACATCAATTCCTCTTGCATCAGCACTTTCATAATGAACTAAGCCATAGTCATTGATCTTCGATGAGTTGCGCAAAACATCTCGAACAACATTAGCATTTTCTATTTCACAAAATCCAATCATCAAGGGGTTTTCCCATTGGTCAATTACTTGATTGATATGATTCAATTTCTCATTGTATCGTTCTGAATTCCATGAATTTTTTCCAGTAGGCAAGAATTCAGCATCATCGTTCACGCCGTCAATTGTATCAAATAAATTTTCAACATTGTAAAAACCAATTTGACGAATGTTCTTTTCAGTTGCACATTGCGTGAAAAGAAGCAACAAGGCTAGCGAAGATAAATAGATTGTAATTTTCATGTGTTAAATTTACAGAAGATTTTTAGTTAAAAGGATGCAGCTAGATTAATTATTTATGAATTGATAAGCCATTTTCTAGCCATTGGTCCTTCGCAAAATAAAAGATCTAATATCGATAGATTCGCAAAGAATTGATTCGAATCACTAAATACTTGAATGTACTTTTTCATTTCGATAGGAGATACAAAATCAACCATGCGAAAATCAATTCGGTCATTGTTTGTTTCATACGATTCAGTGTGACCTAATTCTAGATTAATGTCCAGCAATTGAAGTATTTCTTGAGTAATTCGTTGGTTGTATTTCAACAGATTTGTTTCATCTTGAAATATCAACTGTTTTATTTCTTGATCATATTCTTCAAAAAATGGAGCAGAAGCATAGGCACTTTCAATAGAACGCCAGTGTATTTTTTTCCAAGGATCTGTCTCACTCAACAATACGTCCTCCATCAAAGTTTTGGAACCATTTGGACGAATCACTGGAATCGATAATTGCTGAATACCGTTAGCACCCAAAATAGTGCATCGCGTTCTTAAAGTTTGCTTTACAAAATGTTCTTTACCTTCAATGACGGGAGAAATTGACTTTGCCAATGCTGCGAAGTAAGCAATATTTCCGAAATACGCTGTCGGGAAGACGGCAACTGCCATTTACTTAATTAGTTTAAACAAACGTTCCCAACGGATTCCAGCATATGCACTTTTTGAGAACCAAACCAATGAAGCGCGACCTACCACGTGATCTTCAGGTACAAATCCCCAAACACGCGAATCGGCTGAATTGTAGCGATTATCTCCCATTAACCAATAGTAATTCATGGCAAATGTATACTTCGAAGTTTTCTTGCCATCAATATAAATTCCATCAGCTTTTTCAACTAGTGAGTGACCTTCATACGCACTAATAATACGACGATACCAAGCAATATTATCCTTATTAATGCTAATTGTTTGACCTTTTCGTGGAATTTGGAATTTCGTAAAATCGGTAGTCGTATTGTTGATGTACAAATCTTTCGGGAACATATTCAGGTTGTTCATGAAATCCAATGCTGTTGGTTTGTATAATTTGTTGTCAGCATATTGATCATCTATTTCCACCTCAAATAAAGCTGTTGGAAAAGCACGCTTTAGTTTGCCTTTTTCTGTTGCCGTTAAATTCATTTTGTAGGTTTGACCTCCATCTTCAGAATAATAATCAGAGCGCTCTATTTCCAATCCGAAACGTTCTTTCATAGTTGCTTGGCTTGGTAACAATATGTTACTCACATCATAGCGTAAATTTTGTTCAGGAGCAACGTTTGCTTTTTTGCCATTTACATAGAGCACTGATTTCTTGATTTCCATCCAATCTCCCGGCAATCCAACACATCGTTTGATGTAGTTTTCTCGTTTGTCGACAGGGCGATAAACCAAACCATAATGCTCAATAATACGTCCTTCGCTATTGTCCATTGCAATTTTGTCTTCAGCTAGCATTTTACGTGCTTTTTTCTTCCAAGACTCAATTTCTTTTACAAATCCTTCTGCTTTTTGATTTAGCACGCGATAAGAAGCCTGATTATTCGCATAGTTTTGTAATGCCAGTTCATCATATTGCTGCGTAGGATTACTTTTTCGAATACTATCTGAAATTTGAAAAGCTAGATTGTTCACTTGAACATCAAATTGTTTCATGTATAAGCGTTTCGCTTCATTGATTACAATTCCGTGGTAATCATGCCCCATTAAACCATTTGGCATGCGTGGATCATAAACTGCAGTATCACCAGATGGATAATTGAAAACCACTACATCATAGCGATTCACACCACCAAAACCTGGTAAACGAGTATAAGATCCTTTCTCCAAGGTTGTATAAGATTTAATGTTCACCCAAGGAACAGTGTTGTGAACAAGAGGATAGGAGAGTGGAGTAACTGGAGCTTTCGGTCCATAAGCTAACTTATTAACGAACAAGAAGTCACCCACTAACAATGTTTTTTCCATTGATCCAGTTGGGATTTGGAAAGGTTCGAAAACATACGTTCGAATGATACTAGCCGCCACCAATGCAAAAAGAATTGAGTCTCCCCATTCTTTTATTTTGGATTTTTTTCCTGGTTTTTCTCGTGAAACTAATCCCAAAGCCAAAGCGACAACGTGACCAATAACAGGTAATGTTAGGAATAATACTAAATGATCACCCCAAAGTCTAATTTCTGTCTCGCGCGTATTTGCCCAATTGGTTTCTGGAAGAAAATCTTGTTTTGAAGATGCAATTTTGTAAAAAAGTATGTAGGGAAAAAAGATTCCTTGAACAGTGTCAAGTAATGTGAAATATCCAAAACGTCTTATATAGCTTACGTTCAAGGCTGACCACATTACTAAATGTACTCCGGGGAACAATAATAAAATAGACCAAAAAGGTTTGTTGCACATGATTTTGAAGGCCACAAAATAGTTGTACCCAGGAATTAGCGCTTCCCATGATTGGCGACCTGCTTGTTCAAAACTCTTCCACCACATTGAAATATACGGGTGAACTAATAGGAATAGGTAAAATAATAAAATACTCATCAGTTAGTTAGATTTAAAATGTCGTTCATAGTGAAAATTCCTTTTTTGCCATATAGCCATTCTGCTGCAATGACCGCTCCTAGCGCAAATCCTTTTCGATTATGTGCTTGGT
Organism: Crocinitomicaceae bacterium; assembly: GCA_021740745.1. Taxonomy (GTDB): domain Bacteria; phylum Bacteroidota; class Bacteroidia; order Flavobacteriales_D; family Crocinitomicaceae; genus M0103. The sequence goes on from JAIOZF010000018.1 coordinate 41,399, forward strand.
GTGTCATCGAAATCGTATCAATTTCGGATGAATATGTTACGGTATGTGTACCTGGGACATCTGGTAAACGGTGAGAAGTAATTCCCAATTGACCTTCAGCTGTATGGGGCTCTTTTTCTTCGCCAAGCACCCAAGAAATATAATCTGGATTATTTTGCATTATGCCATCTGCAATCGTGATAGCAGTTCCGCTTGGTGCGTCCAATTTTTGTAGATGATGAATTTCTTCTACACATGCTGTGTAGTCAGATTTACCAGCCATTAATTGCGCCAGTCGTTTGTTGATTTCAAAGAAAATATTTACTCCAATACTGAAATTACTTGCATGTAACAAACTTCCATTGTTTGAAGAAACCATATTTTCCACTTCAGGCAAACGTTCTTGCCATGCAGTAGTTCCAACAACGACAGGGATTGAATGCTGCATGCAATAGTGAATGTGTTCAACCGCTAATTCAGGTTGAGTAAATTCAATCGCAACGTCAATAGGCAATTCAGCAAGTTTAGAGATAGCAAATTCTTTGTTTACTTTGGCTACAATAGTATGTCCGCGTTCAAGTGCAATTTGTTCAATTGCTTTGCCCATTTTACCGTAACCAATCAATGCTATGTTCATTTCTAACAAAAATAAAATAATCGCAAACTTGCGAGGCGAATTTAACGAAAATTAAGGGATAATAACAAACCAGGATTACGATTGTAAAGCACGGTTGGTCGAACATTCAACGTAAGATCTTTTGAAATATCAAATCGAACAAAATGCGCCTCAACTCCTGCATCAGCAATTTGAAGTAAGTAAATCGCCCCCACTGCAAGAATCGACAAGTCGCGGCGATCTAAGTGTTGATTGTACAATGTCAGCACACCAAAATCATCGTAATCAGCCCAGTCCGGATTCAAAGCGTTCCCTTCTTGACGATTCGTATATTCAGTTTTCAAGGATTTTTGAAGAAGTTGATTCTTAACCAGAAAATATCCAGTAGTTCCTAGTCCAGCATAAATCAATGGGACTTTCCAATATGCTTTTTTCTTGCCCTTTGGCATTGCAATATGGTTGTAGACTTGACCTGATCCAGGTATGATTGCAGAAAAAATCATTGCCTTTTTTACCGAATGAACAGTATCATTAGGAATAGAAGTTGTGTCAACTTGTGCGAAGAAACAAGTAGAAAAAAAAATAAAGATGAATGAGACTTTAAAGCCTTTCATTATTTATTCAGTAACTGAATAATGCGATTCAAGTCTACTTCAGAATTGAAGTTAACAATGATTTTACCACTTCCGCCATTTGATTTTTTAATTTCAATTTTAGCAGAAAGCTTGTCACTTAAATGTTCTTTGAATACAAATTGTTTATCCGAAATATCGGCACTTGATTTCGATTTTTCTTTTGGATTTGCTTGTGTATCGCGTGGCTCAACATATCCTTCGCGAACCAATGCTTCGGCATCACGAACAGAAAGTCCATCTTCCACTATACGAGCATAAATTGCAAGCTGCAGCGCTTCATCACCAACAGAAACCAAGGCACGTGCATGGCCCATCGAAATTACATTGTCACGAACAGCAGCTTGAATATCCGCAGGAAGTTTTAACAAACGTAAATGATTGGTAATACTTGAACGTGACTTAGCAATTTTCTGACTCAATTGATCTTGTGTCAATGAACATTCTTCAATCAATCGGGAGTATGAAAGAGCTACTTCGATAGAATTTAAGTCCTCTCGCTGAATGTTTTCAACCAATGCCATTTCTAACATTGTTTGGTCATTTGCGACACGAATGTATGCAGGAACTTCTTTTAATCCAGCTAATTGAGAAGCACGAAAACGTCTTTCACCTGAAATTAATTGGTATTTATCACGACCTAATTTACGAACCGTTAAAGGTTGAATGATTCCGTGAATAGAAATTGATTGACTCAATTCTTCTAACGCACTTTTTTCAAAGTTCGTTCGCGGATTGAAAGGATTTGCTTCTATGCTATCAATGGATAACATAGATACAGAACCAACCACTCCAGCATTTGAAGATTTTGAAGTAATGTCTGTTTCAGTATTTTCAAGTAAGGCACTTAAACCTTTTCCCAGTGGTGGACGCTTTTTTGTATTAGAGCTCATCGTTAAACTGAATTATTTTATCGTCGTTGCCGATTTTTGTAGAATTGTTCTTTTGTAAAACTTCACGTGTAAAGTTAAGGTAATTGATTGAACCCTTGCTTGCGGCATCGTGCATAACAATCGTTTCACCATAACTTGGAGCTTCACCTAATTTTGTATTTCTGTGAATGACCGTGTCAAAAACCAATTCCTGAAAATGGGTTTTAACTTCTTCTACAACCTGATTTGCAAGTCGCAAACGCGTGTCATACATTGTCAGCAAAATGCCTTCGATTTCTAAATTTTGATTTAATCGTCCTTGAACAATTTTAATCGTATTCAATAATTTTCCTAATCCTTCCAAAGCAAAATACTCGCATTGAACTGGAATCATAACTGAATCAGCCGCAGTTAAAGCATTTACTGTAATTAATCCCAAAGAAGGAGAACAATCAATAATGATGAAATCGTATTGATCGCGGATTTTTTCCAAGGCCATTTTCAACATGTGCTCGCGATTTGGAAGATTAATCATCTCCAATTCAGCTCCAACTAAATCAATATGGGAAGGAAGAATATCTAAATTAGGATTGCCTGTATGGATAATTAATTCCGCTGGATTAACTTCATTAATCAAACAATCATAAATATTTCGTGTGCTTTTTGGATCTAGGCCAACACCTGATGTGGCATTCGCTTGCGGGTCAGCATCTACAATCAGTGTTTTATATTCCAACACACCTAAACAACCACCCAAATTAATGGCA